>JBBECS010000051.1 GCA_040881685.1 Acidimicrobiia bacterium
GAGCGGCCCGGCGCTCCCCGCCGAGAGCGGACTACAGGTCGAGGTCGCCGGTCGCCGAGCGCAGCGAGCCGGTCTCGGCGTACGCGGCCCGAACGTTGCGGGCGATGAGCGCCTGGTGGACCTCGTCTGCGCCGTCGACGAGACGGGCTGAGCGCGCGTGGCGGAGCATGCGCTCGAGCGGCGTGTCGGTCGAGTACCCGAGCGCCCCGTGTACCTGGATGGCGCGATCGACCACGCGCCAGAGCGTGTTCGCGACGTGGTGTTTTGCGAACGACACTTCCTGGCGGAACGGCAGTCTGTGCTCGATCTTGTAGGCCGCGTGCAGCACCATGAGCTTGGCGGCGTAGAGCTCCATCGCCGAGTCGGCCATCATCCACTGGATCGCCTGCTTGTCAGCAAGCGGCGCGCCGTGCAGCTCCCGCTCCTCGGCGCGCGCCACGAGCATCTCGAGCGCGGTCTCGATCTGACCGATCCAGCGCATGCAGTGCGCGAGTCGAGCGGGTCCGAGTCGAGCCTGGCCGAGCAGGTGTCCGTTGCCGCGTCCACCGAGGACGTTCGCGTCAGTGACCCGCAGATCGGTGATGCGGATCTCGCAGTGGTTGCCGTGTCCGGCCATGGTCTCGATGTCGCGGATGACCTCCCAGCCGGCGGCTGGTAGATCCACGATGAACGCGGTGTTCGACGCTTGCGGCGGGTCGGCGTCGGGATCGGTCTTGGCGATGAGGATGGCGAAGCCCGCGCCGCGCGCACCCGAGATGAACCACTTGTGACCGTTCACCACCCATTCGCCGGTCGCGTCGTCGTGCACAGCCGTGGTCCGGATGCCGGTCGGATCTGATCCCGCCACCTCTGGTTCGGTCATCGCGAAGCACGAGCGCAACCGCCCTTCGACCAGCGGCCGGAGATAGCGCTCCTTCTGGTCATCGGTCCCGTGGTGCAGCAGCGTGTGCTGGTTTCCCTCGTCGGGCGCCTGCGCGTTCAACACGAACGATCCGAACGCGGTGCGCGCCGCTTCCGCTGATACGAACGCCATTGCCGTGATGCCGAGCCCGAGGCCGCCCCACTCCTCGGGCATGTGGGGAAGCCAGACCTTCCACTCCTTGGCCTTCTCACGCAGCTCGAGGATCAAGCCGACGACATCACGGCGTTCAGGCTCGCCATCGGCCGCGTTGGCATACAGCTTCTCTTCGGCCGGACGCACCTCGGAGTCCATGAACTCGCGGACCCGCAAGCGGACCTTCTCGACGTCGGGCGGAAGCGTGAAGTCAACTGCCATTGGTCACTCCGCTCCTCGCTCGCGGCCGTCCGGCCAGCGCTCCGCTGCGTTCGATCGACATGCTGTGTCATCCTACGGCGATGCGGCTTGCGGACAAGGTGGCCATCGTCACGGGATCGACGCGTGGGATCGGCCGCGCGACAGCCATCCGGTTCGCCGCTGAAGGTGCGAGCGTGATCATCACCGGCCGCTCTGAGGACGACGGCACGGAGATCGAGAAGCAGATTCGCGACGCCGGCGGTCAAGGCACGTATGTCCGTACGGACTTGGCGAACGAGGACGACGTGCGCGCCATGGTCAAGGCTGCAGTCGACAGCTACGGGAAGCTCACGACGCTGGTGAACAACGCGGCGCCGACCGAGCTGATGGGCCCGGGCCGGCTCGATCGCCGGGTCACCGAGCTCGAGAACGATGCATGGGACTCGATCATGCTCGTCGCGCTCAAGGCGGTGGTGTGGGCGTGCAAGTACTCGATCCCCGAGATGGCGAAGGCCGGTGGCGGCACCATCGTCAACATCTCGTCCGCGGCGTCATTGCTCGGTACGCCCGGCCTCGACACCTATACGGCGGCCAAGGGTGCGCTGAACACGCTGACGCGCTCGATGGCCGTGGAGTACGCGCCAGACAACATCCGCTCCAACTGCATCGTGTCGGGCATGGTGCTCACGAGCGAGGGTGCGTTCAAGATGATGGACGACCCGGTGATCGGTGGTGCCACGAAGGCGATGCACCTGACGCGCCTCGGCCTGCCCGACGACATCGCGAACGCCGCACTCTTCCTCGCGTCCGACGAGTCGGCCTTCATCACCGGTGCCGTGATCCCGGTCGACGGCGGAGTGACTGCCCGCATGCCAGTGCCCGACATCTCGGCCGCCGACATCGACCTCGGCTAGCCAATTTCCCGCTCTCGGCGCTGCGCGCCCACATTGGTCACCGTCGCGAGCGACGGCTCCTTGCTTCGGCGGTCGGCAGAGCCGCCGCCTTCGCGGGGCCGCTCGGGCCCGGGTTCGACTAGCGCTGCTTCGAGCGCTCCAACGCGTCGTCGAGACTCATCTCGATGTCCCGATGGAAGGGGATGAGCGGCATGACCTCCCAGTCCGCGTACCGGAACGACGGCATCGTCGTGAGCACGAGGTGGAGATCTTCGTTCGACTCGGCGTCGACGATGAAGCACACGCCCATCGGGCCGATGAAAACGCCACCAGCCTTGACCTTGCCTGACTTCTGCATCTCGCCGAGCTGCTCGAGCGTGTCCTTCGACGCCTGGAGGAACTCCGGCGTCGGCTCGGTGCTCGAGTCGATCTGGCCCTGGACCAAGAACAGCATCGGCGGAGTATAGGAATGAGGTCATGCACCCGCGCCTTTCGGTGAGCGCAGTCTCGAGCTGGGGTTGGAGCCTGAACGAGGATCTCGCGTTCTGGTCCGGCGCCGGCATCGATCACGTCGGTCTGTCGTTCCGCAAGCTCGAAGAAGCGGGCCTCGACGTGGCGGTCACGCGCGTCCGCGACGCGGGTTTGCGGGTGAGCAACATCGTGGAGCTGGGTTGGTGGGATCTTGCGACGCCTACGACGTGGTCCGCGCAGCAGACGCGGCTCTTGGCTGCGGTCGACGCTGCAGCCATGTTGGGTGGGTGCTTGGTCATGACGACTGGTCCTGCGGGGCTGCTCGAGTGGAGCGCCGCGGCCGACGCGCTCGCAACCGCGCTCGAACCCGTGCAGCGCGCGGCACGAGCCGTCTCGGTGCCAGTGACGATCGAGCACACGGGTCCGTTGCGCCTCGACCTGAGCTTCTGCACGACGGCGCGTGACGGAGTGGACCTCGCGCGCCGGGTTGGCACTGGCCTATGCCTGGAAGTGAACTCGTGCTTCGCGGAGCGCGACCTCACCAGGACGATCATGGGTGCGGACGACGTGCTCGCCCATGTGCAGGTGAGTGACTTCGTGATCGGCAGCCTCTCGACCCCGGATCGCGCCGTCCCAGGTGACGGCGACATCCCGCTCGGCGCGATCGTTCGGACGGTGCTCGACCGTGGGTATTCAGGTGCCTTCGAGCTGGAGATGGTTGGGCCCCGCATCGAAGCCGAGGGGTACGAGTCGACGATCCGGCGCGGCGTCGCGCACCTCGAGGGGCTGCTTGATCAGTCGAAGGCGTAGGTGATCTCGGGCGGCGTCGTGAGCAGGTCGTCGAGCCTCTCGCGCGCGACTCGGACCGCGTCGGTCGCGCGATGCGCATCGATCGCCGCGTCGTCGGTGAAGAGTTCGTACCCGAGCACGACGTCAGGCTCGTCACGGGCCGCGTGAACCACGAACTGCTCGTTCCCGGGCTCAGCGCGGGTCGAGGTTGCGAGCTCGTTCAGTGTGTCCAGCAGCTCCGCGCGACGGCCGGGCTTGGCCGTGAGCCTCGTGAAGATGGCGATGGACATCGCCCGACGCTATCGGCCGCTACGCGGCGCGGTACGCGCCGGGCGTGGTGAACATGCCCGGGTGCCAGCGATCGGGCGTGAGCACCACGGCCCGGGGATAGTCCTCGAACATCCATCGCGCGAAGTTCCGACGGGTCCACGGCGTCAATCCGGCGGCACGTATCGCGGCGCGAGCCCCGAACGGGGATCGCAGCACGCGTTGCAATGCATTGGAGAAGCGCAGGTCGCGGCCGATCGAGCGGTCGACCGCCCGCTGATAGCGAGCGGCGACGGCGCCAGGCTCGCGGTGGTAGAGCAGAGCTTCGATCGCGAGCATCCCGGTCTCCAACGCCTGTGCGATCCCCTCCCCGGTCATCGGGTCCACGACGCTTGCTGCGTCGCCGGCGTACAGCACGCGGCCGTCGGTGAGTCGCGATGGTGCATACGACGTGGGAATTGGCCAGGCGCGGTACCGGCCCTCGGCCTCCGCTGTCGGGCCGATCACCTCGCGCACGGCCGGCCGTTCGATGACGTCGCGCCACAGCGCCGCAAGCTCTTTGCCGGAGCGACCTTCGTCGCGGAGCACGCCGAATCCCACGTTGGCACGGCCGTTGGCGAGCGGGAACACCCAGGCGTATCCCGGCAACAGGTCACGCTCGAACAGCACCCACTGCTTGCGATCATCGACGCCGCGGAAGTACTGACGCACCGCGTGCCACGTGCCGAAGTCGTTGTGCGGCCGCGCATCGCGCAAGCGGCGGACCGCGGACCAATGCCCGTCAGCTGCGATCACGAACGAGGCGTCGACGGTCGTGCCGTCGCCGAGCTCCGCGCGCATCGCGTCGTCGTGGTCCTGCATCGCGGTGAGGGCGCTGCTTTCGCGGACCTCGACGCCGCATGCACGAACCCGCTGGACGAGTGCCGCGTCAAGCTCGGCTCGCGGGACCACCGCGGAGTGATCACCCACGCCGGGGAGAGGGAGATGCACGTGGCGACCGCTCGGTGACACGAGCACCGTCTCGCGCACGCTCTCGTAGCCAGGCAGTGCGGGTGCATCGACCCCGAGCTCCTCGAGCCGCCGGAGTGCGCTCGCGGTCAACCCGTCGCCACAGGTCTTGTCGCGTGGGAAGGAGGCTTTGTCCACCACGAGGACGTCGAGCCCGCGTGCCCGTGCCGTGAGTGCCGCCGCGGCCCCAGCCGGCCCGGCGCCGACCACGAGGATGTCGACCTTGCCGGTCATCGCCTCACCTTATTGCTGTCATCCGCGGAGGCTCTTCTCCATGGGTCGCTTCGGCGCTCGCTTCGACGTCACGGTCGCTCACGGGTCAGAATCCTCCGCACTATGAACATCGTCGTCTTCGTGAAGCAGATTCCCGACCCGGCCATGCCGGGTGAGCTCACCGCCGAGAACACGCTCAAGCGGGAGGGCAAGCTCATCCTCGATGAGTCGGACAGCTACGGCGTCGAGATGGCGCTCCAGCTGGCTGACAAGGCCGGCGGTGGCGAGGTCACGCTCGTGTCGATGGCCCCGAACAACGAGGTGTCGGGGCTGCGCACCGCGCTCGCCATGGGTGCGGCCAAGGCCATCCTCATCTCCGACGATGCGCTGCCCGGGAGCGACGCGCTCGGCACCGCGAAGGTGCTCGCCAAAGCGGTCGAACGCGCGGGCGAGGTCGACCTCGTGCTCGCGGCCACTGAGTCGACGGACGGATACACGGGCACGACTCCCGCACAGGTTGCGGAGCTTCTCGGCTGGCCCTCGCTCACGTTCGCGAAGCACATCGAGATTGCCGACGGCAAGGCCACGATCCAGCGCCAGACCGAAGCCGGATATGACGTCGTCGAGGCGCCGCTTCCTGCAGTGGTGAGCGTGACCGCGGGTGTCGTCGAGCCGCGGTACCCATCGTTCAAGGGGATCATGGCGGCGAAGAACAAGCCGGTGGACGAGGTGAAGGTCACCGACCTCGGGCTTACGGCCGAGCAGTTGGGCTGGGCCGGCGCGCGCCAACAGATCACGAGCGTTGCCGCCGCGCCGGCGCGCGAAGCGGGCGAGAAGATCGAAGACGATGGCGCGGCGCACGAGCAGATCGTGGCGTTCCTCGAGCGACTCAAGGTCATTTGACGTGCGCAGGCGAGCGAGCGAGCGCGACCGAGATTTAGGAGACGTGAGATGAAGATCTGGGTGTACGCCGAGCCGGCACCGGAGGGCGACAAGCCGGCCACGAGCACGCTCGAGCTGCTCACGAAGGCGCGCGAGCTGGGTGACACGGTGGAGGCGATCTATGTGGGTGCCAACGCCGATGCGATGGCGCCCGCGCTCGGGGAGCACGGGGCCACGAAGGTGTACGCGGTCGACCGGGGTGAGGCGCTTGCCGGAGTGGTCGGCGCGGCTGCCCTTGCCGCGCTGGTCGAGGCCAACCAGCCCGACCTCATCCTGTTCGCGCAGAGCTACGACGGTCGTGACGCACTTGCGCGCTTGTCGGTGAAGCTCGATCGGCCTGTGCTCACGAACGGCACGGACCTCAAGGTCGACGGCGACAAGGCCGTGGTGGGAACTGCGATCTTCGGCGGCAACACGCTCGTCGACACGAAGTTCACGGGGCCGGGGCCGTTCCTCGCCGCGATCCGCCCCAAGTCGTTCGCCGCCGAGCCCGGCGGTGGCGGTGCCGCGACGGTCGAGCAGGTCGCCGCGCCGGACGCCGGACGCGCCGGCGAGGCGCGAGTGCTCGAGCATCACGTGGAGGAGCAGGAGGGGCCGAAGCTCGAAGAGGCTGCGGTCGTCGTCTCGGGTGGCCGCGGGCTCGGGAGCGCCGAAGCGTACGAGCCCATCGTGGAGGGTCTCGCCAAGCTGCTCAAGGGCGCGTCGGGTGCGTCGCGCGCCATCGTCGACGCCGGCTGGGTGCCGTACGCGAAGCAGGTCGGTCAGACCGGCAAGACCGTGAAGCCGAAGGTGTATGTCGCGCTCGGCATCTCGGGCGCCACGCAGCACCTCGTGGGCATGAAGGGCTCCGACAACATCATCGCGGTCAACAAGGACTCGGAGGCGCCCATCTTCTCGGTGGCCGACCTCGGTGTGGTCGGCGACGTGCACAAGGTCGTGCCCAAGCTCATCGAAGCGCTCCAGGCCCGCGGCTGACGCGAGGTTTGTCGGTGGACGTCGACGTCCGCCCCCTGCGCGACGACGAGCGCGCAGCAGCTGGCGGCGTTGCCGGGCGCGCGCTGTCGACCAGCCCGACCTCGTTCTGGGTGTACGGCGATGAGCCGGTGACGCGCGTGCGTGCCAGCCTGGATCTCTTCGTGGGCTTCGTCAGTGGTCAGTCGGAGCCGCTCGGCGCGTTGATGGGTGAGCACGTCGTGGGCATCTGTGGCTTCGCGCCTCCCGGTGCGTGTATCGGCGCTTTGGCGCCGGAGAACCTGCGCACACCGCCCGCCACCGTCGGCGGCACAGGCGATCCGTCACGCGGTCAATACATCTGGGCGCTCTACTGCGGCCGCGACCTCGACGAACGTCATTGGCACCTCGGACCGGTCGCCGTGGAGCCTGGACTTCAGGGCGCGGGCATCGGTGGCCTCATGCTGCGCGCGTTCGGCGAGCAGATGGACGCTGACGGCGAGGTCGCGTGGCTCGAGACGGACAAGCCGGAGAACGTGGTCTTCTACCGGCGCGCCGGCTTCGACGTGACCGATGAGGTGACCGAGCACGGTCTCACCACGTGGTGGATGCGCCGGGACCCGCGCTGAGACCGACCTCGGCGATCGACCGCCAGCGGTGACCCGCGAAGAGCAAGTGGTCGAGCAACGCGACGCCTTGGTCGAGGCACTCGACCCGTAGGCCCTCGAAGCGCGCCACGTCGGCGGCGGTCGGTGCGAGCCGATCCTCGTCGACGAAGGTGACGAGCACGAGGTCGGTCGCGTCCATCTCGTCGGCGAGGGCCACGAGCTCGCCGGCATCGCCTGCCGTGCGCTCCTGGCACACGTCACACGGACAGTTGAAGGCCGCGCCGCTGAGACGCATCGAGTCGTCGATCCCGATCAGGAGCTGGCCTTCGGTGTGCTCGTCGCACACCAGTTGCTTGATGATCTCCACGGCGTCGTTCGGCCCGCGGATGATCGGCATCTGGCGCCGCTCGGCCCGCGAGTAGCTGCGCTTGGGCATGACGTATCTCCCCTTCGGTGCGTGTCGCATCGCGATGGGGAAGCGCGCGGGGGAGTGGGCCCACGTTGCCCTGGGGGTGTGACAGTCAGCCCGAACGGCCGACTACTCGAGCCGCGCGCCGGCGACCCAGATGCCGTGGAATCCGAAGGGGACTCGGCGTCGGAGGTGGATCGTCGCCACCGGCGCTGCGGTGAAGTCGGTGGCGTCGATGACGAGAACGTCGCTCGAGTCGGTCGTCGCGTCGTACACGACCGAGAGCACCCAACCTTCGTCCTCGCCGGCATCGGGTGACGCGGGCACGAAGACCGGCTCACCCGCTGCGCGACCCGTGCCGGCGTCGTGACGCTCCACCTTGCCAGCAACGAGGTCGTGCTTGCGCAGGCCGTTCTGCACTGCCCACTCTGAAGTGATCTCCATCGTGTAGCCGTAACGGTGGACGCGCCCAGTCTGGCGTTCGTCGATGCGCGGGAGCTCTTGGCCAGAATCGTCGAGCATTTCGACCGTCACCCGCGCCCGCCCCTGGTCGACGAGCCACCGCTCGAGTCGAGGCGCCGTGCTCGCGCCCGGACCGTTGTCCTGGGTCTCGAACATGTCGGGGTAGCGGGCGACGTCGAGCACCACATTGCCGTCGGCGTCGTCGTACGCGTTCATGGGGTGGTACACGTAGCACGGCTCGACGTCGCACCACACGACGTCGGCATCCGTCCCCGATCGCGGCATCACGCCGACCCGCGCTCCGTTGTCCGGTCGCCAGGCGAATGGGGCAGGCTGAGTGCCGACGAGCGCGAGGTCGAACACGACGGGCAGGTCCATGAAGACCGCACGCGTCGACGTGATCGCGAAGTCGTGCATCATCACCGCGGCCGGCAGCGTGATGGCCTCGGCCGTGACGAGGTGTCCGCTCGCGTCGACCACGTGGTAGCGGAGGTACGGGGGACCGAACACGTCGTACCCGAAGAAGACCATCTCTCCGGTGATGGGATCGACCTTTGGGTGTGCCGTGAACGGGGTACCGAGCGCGCCGTCGAAGTCGAGCGCGCCCACGGTAGAGAGGTCGGACCTCACCTCAGTCGGGAGGCTCACCTCGTAGAGCGCCAGGATGCGCCCGGCGTGGTGCACGAGCGCGGTGCTCGCCTTCCCTTCGAGGCCGTTGACATCGCTCGACTTCCCGGGCGCGTCCTCGCCGAGCGCGGCCGCCGCCGAGGGCGTGCGTACGAACCGGTTGCGATAGCGCGCCCGCCCGCCTCGCAGCTCGATGCCGTGCAACATCGAGTCGCCCAAGAACCAGTGGTACATCGCCGGGTCGGGGTCGACGATGGGGTTGGGCCCGTTGCGCAGCAGGAGGCCGTGCAGCTCCGGCGGGACGGCACCCGTCACCTCGAGATCGGCGTCGTCCCGCTCGTCGTGTACCGGGGCGTAGTTCCCGAGGAGATACGGATTCGGGGCAATTGCGGTCATGGTGCCAATCTTCTCGCGTGGATCTGCCCGACGCACTCGCCTGGCTCGTCGGCCGTTGGGAGGGCGAAGGACGGGGCGCGTACCCCAACTGCGCCGACTTCACGTACCGGGACGAGATCACCTTCACGCACCCCCGCCCCGAGAACCCGGTCCTCGCGTTCTCCGAGCACACGTGGCTGCTCGCCGACGGGTCACCCTCGCACGAGGAGGCCGGCTACCTGAGGGCCACGGAGGACGGGCGAATCGAGCTGGTCGTCGCGCATCCCCTCGGCGTGGTGGAAGTGCACGACGGCGCGATCACCGGCCACCGTATCGAGCTCGTCAGCCTGGCCGTGGCCTGCGCACCGACCGCGGAGCCCGTCACGCAGATGCGTCGCACGCTCGAGCAGCGCGACGACGACACGCTCTGGTACCAGCTCGACATGGCCGCCAACGACCAGCCACTCGTGTTCCATTGCGAAGCCACGCTCCACCGCGCGGGCTGATCGTCCGCCACCCCGGTCGGAGCAAGTGACGCTCGAGTGGAAATACGGAACCACAGCGTCACTTGCTCGGATGGAGGTGGAAGCCGGTCAGTCAGTCGGCGATGTCGATGACGACGGGGGCGTGGTCGGAGGGGAGCTTTCCCTTCCGTGCGTTGCGGTCGACGAGCGCCCACTGCACCCGGTCGATGACGGGCTGCGTGGCCAGCACGAGGTCGATGCGCATGCCGCGGTGCTCATGGAAGTCGCCGCGGCGATAGTCCCAGTACGAGAAAAGCTTGTCGGTGTCGGGGTAGACGGCACGGAATGCGTCCTGGAGGCCCCACTCGTGCAGACGCGTGACCGCCGCGCGTTCCTCCGGCGTGACATGCGTCGAACCCTTGAACGCCTTGGGTGACCACAGGTCGCGGTCTTCGGGCGCCACGTTGAAGTCGCCCATCATCACGAGCGAGTCGGTGGGCTTCGCGTTGCCATCGACCCAGCTGTGCAGGCAGTCGAACCACTGGAGCTTGCGGTCGTAGAACTCGCTCGGGACCTCGCGCCCGTTGGGCACGTAGACGTTGACGAACCGGATCCCTCCGCAGGTGGTGGCGAGCAGTCGGGCGTCGCCCTCGTAGGGATCGAGCACGCCCTCGCCGAACCCGCTCGACACGTCCTCGATGCCCACGCGTGACAGCGTGGCGACCCCGTTCCACTGCCCGGGCCCGTGATGCACCGAGTCGTACCCGAGCGCGGAGAACGTGAGCTGGGGGAACGTGTCGTTCGAGAGCTTCGTCTCCTGGAGGCAGAGCACATCAGGCTCCGCGTACGTGAGCCACTCCACGACGCGCGGCAGGCGCGCCTTCAACGAGTTGACGTTCCAGGTGGCGAACCGCATTGGTGCGGGACCGTATCGCGCTACTTCGATTCCTC
>JBBECS010000052.1:0-2167 GCA_040881685.1 Acidimicrobiia bacterium
CGAGGACCTCGTCGCGCCCTCGAATGTCTGCCCTCGCGTGCATCGTCACCCGTCCGGGCGAGCCGCCCTCAACAGATCATCGCCGCTCCGGCGCGTGAGCGCCATGCCGCCGATCATCGAGCCGATTCCCGCTCTGACCGTTTCAGCGAGTGACACCGATCGCTTCGGTCATGCCCGCGCGCGGCGCCGTGGGTCGGGCCAGCCCCAGACCACTTCGCCAACTCGTAGTGTGTGCGCCTCATGCTGGGCCTGATCGCACGGCGGCTCGTCAGCCTGATCCCGATCCTCTTCTTGGTGTCGACCGCCGTGTTCTTCTTGATCGAGCTGGTGCCCGGCGACGCGGCGACAACGTTGGCCGGCGGGGCGGATGCCACTCCGGAACGCATCGCCGAAGTCCGCGAAGAGCTGGGACTCGGCCGGCCGTTGCTCGAGCGCTACACCGATTGGTTGGGCGACGCGGTGCAGCTCGACTTTGGGACCTCCTTGCTCGATCCGAGCGGCCCGACGATCAGCGAAGAGCTGGGGAACCGCCTTCCGGTCACGTTCTCGATCGCGATCGCTGGCCTCTTGGTGAGCGTGCTGCTCGGAGTCCCGCTGGGGCTCCTCTCGGCAATTCGCCCGGGGGGATTGATCGATCGTGCGAGCGTCACCGCGACGAGCCTGGGCCTCGCCGTCCCCAGCTTCGTCGTCGGACTCTTCCTGATCACGTTCTTCGCGATCGATCGCGACTGGTTCCCTGCGGTCGGCTACACGCCATTTGGTGAGGACCCACTGGAATGGCTGCGATCGATCACGCTGCCGGCTATCGCCATCGGGCTGTTCGCCGCCGCCTCGGTGGCGAGGCAGGTGCGCGCAGCGACCATCGACGCCCTCCAGTCCAACTACGTGCGCACCGCGCTCTCGGTCGGCACGGGGACGGGCAGGACCGTCGCGAAGTACGCCTTGAAGAACGCGGCGATCCCCGCGGTCACCGTCCTCGGCCTCCAGCTCAGCGCGCTGCTCGGCGGCCTCGTGATCATCGAACGGATCTTCCAGATCCACGGTGGGATCGGTACCTACATGTTCCGGGCACTCAGCGCGCCCGATGTGCCCGTGATCCAGGCAGTCACACTCACCTTCGTCGTCACCCACGTGTTGATCAATCTGGCCGTCGACATCAGCTACGGCTTCCTCAACCCGAGAGTGCGCGTGTCGTGAGCGACGTGACCGGCTCACCGCTCCCGGACGTGGGCCTCGGACCCGATGAGGCGTTCGTGGCATCGTCGACGCCGAGCCCGTACCGACGCGCGTTGCGGCGGCTGCTCCACGACAAGCCCGCCGTCATCTCGCTAGTGTTCCTGTCGCTGCTCATCTTCGCGGCAGTGTTCGCGCCGCTCGTCGTGCCGCACAGACCGGACGACATCGGCGTCGCGGCGCCCTTCTCAGGGCCGAGCCTCGACACGCCGTTCGGTACTGACAGCCTCGGCCGTGATGTGTTCAGCCGGATCATCTACGGCGCGCGCATCTCACTCGCCTCCGGTTTCGAGATCGTGTTCCTGGCCCTGCTCGCGGCAGTCCCCATCGGCTTGCTCGCGGGCTTCCGCGGTGGGGGCACTGACAACCTGCTCATGCGGTTGATGGACGCGTTGGCGAGCTTCCCGCCGTTGGTCCTCGCGCTCGCCATTGTCGCGATCCTCGGGCCGGGGTTGATGAACGCGGTGATCGCGATCGCGATCGTGGTGATTCCCGGATTCGCGCGGCTCGTTCGCGCGCAGACGCTTGCCGTGCGTCAAGAGACGTTCATCGAAGCGTCGCGATCCATGGGCACGAAACCAGGACGGATCCGCCGAACCCGCGTGCTTCCGAACGTCGCGTCCCCACTGATCGTCGCCGTCTCGCTCGCCATGGGTGCCGCATTGGTCGCCGAGGCCAGCCTGAGCCTGCTCGGGTACGGCGTGGAGCCGTCGAAGCCGAGCTGGGGCGCGATGATCGAGCAGGGACGATCGTTCATCTACGAGCATCCTTGGCAGGTGTTCGTGCCGAGCCTCGCGCTCGCGATCACGATCCTCGCGTTCAACACCTTGGGCGACGGCCTGCGCGACGCGCTCGGACTCGGGCTCCCGAAAGGCAAGCGGACGATCAAGGGTCGGCTCGGGCTCACGACCGTCGACCGACGGGACGACGAACC
>JBBECS010000052.1:2267-9946 GCA_040881685.1 Acidimicrobiia bacterium
CGAACCACAGCCTGCGGATGCATCGTCCGTCGTCACGATGCGCCACGGATTGCTGGACGTCTCGGAGCTCTCGGTGGAGTTCCTCACCGAATCCGGGCCGGCGACGGTGGTCGACAAGGTCAGCTTCGGTGTGGCGCCCAGGGAGATGCTCGGCATCGTGGGTGAGTCCGGGTCGGGCAAGACCGTGACGTCGCTGGCCGTGATGCGGTTGGTGCCGTCGCCACCCGGCCGCATCGTCTCGGGCTCGGTGATGTTCGAGGACCGCGACTTGCTGACCTTTTCGCTCGCGCAGATGCGCGAGATCCGCGGCAACGAGATCGCCATGGTGTTCCAAGACCCGATGACGAGCCTGAATCCTGCGTTCACCATCGGGACACAGCTCGTCGACACCATTCGTCTGCACCGCAAGATGACCATGGACGAGGCGAGGGTGCGCGCGATCGAGCTGCTCGACATGGTCGGCATCCCTGCTCCGGAGGCGCGGGTGAAGGACTATCCGCACCAGCTCTCGGGTGGGATGCGACAGCGTGCCCTGCTCGCGATGGCGCTCTCGTGCGAGCCGAGGCTCTTGATCGCCGACGAGCCGACCACTGCCCTCGACGTGACGGTGCAAGCCCAGATCCTCGATCTGCTGCGGTCGCTCCAGTCCAAGCTCGGCATGGCGGTGGTCCTCGTGACTCATGACCTCGGCGTCATCGCCGATCTCTGCTCGCGCGTCGTCGTGATGTACGCAGGTCAGGTCGTCGAGGAAGCCTCGGTCGAGGAGCTGTTCGCACGCCCGCAGCATCCGTACACCGAGGGACTGCTCGCCGCGATTCCACAAGTAGCCGAGCACGACGAGCGGCTCATGGCGATCCCAGGCGTCGTACCCGAACCCACCGCGATGCCGACAGGCTGCCGGTTCCACCCGCGCTGTCCGTACGCGATCCCGGAGTGCTCGAGCGCGCCCGTGGAGCTTCGAGCCGCGGGCGAGCACCATCGTGCGCGGTGCATTCGAGTCGATGATCTCTCGTTGCGAGGTGCGCGGTGACCGCGCTCCTGGAAGCCAGCGCCGTCGTGAAGCACTTCCCGATCCAGCGCGGCGTGCTGCGTCGCACGGTTGGCCAGGTGCAAGCGGTCGACGGTGTGGACCTCCGCATCGACGCGGGCAGCACGGTCGGACTCGTGGGCGAGTCGGGCTCGGGCAAGTCGACCCTCGGTCGGGTGCTGCTCCGCCTGCTCGACGCCACGTCGGGCACGGTCAGGTTCGACGGCACGGACATCACGCATCTGCCAGAACGCAAGATCCGAGCGATGCGGCGCGGGATGCAGGTCGTGTTCCAGGACCCGTACTCCTCGTTCGACCCGCTCGCCACGATCGCCGACAGCATGGCCGAGCCGATGCGCACCTACCTCGACCTGGACGCCGCCGGCCGCACCGAGCGGATCGGCGAGCTGCTGCGGGCCGTGCGGCTCTCCCCGGAGCATCGAAATCGCTACCCGCGGGAGTTCTCGGGTGGTCAGCTCCAGCGCGTCGCCGTGGCGCGCTCGCTCGCGGTCTCGCCGCAGCTCTTGATCCTCGACGAGCCCGTGAGCAGCCTCGACGTGTCCATCCAGGCCGACGTGATCAACCTGCTCGCCGATCTCCAACATGAGCACGGGCTCACGTTCCTGTTCATCGCGCACGACCTCGCGCTCGTTCGACACGTGAGCACTCGAATCGCGGTGATGTACCTCGGGAGGATCGTCGAGGAAGGTCCGGCAGACGACGTGTACCGCCGCCCGAAGCACCCCTACACCGAGGCGCTGCTGTCCGCCATCCCGATCCCCAACCCGGTGCGTCAGAGAGCTCGCGAACGCATCGTGCTCGAGGGAGACATGCCGTCGCCGGCGGCGCCGCCTTCGGGGTGCCGATTCCACACACGTTGTCCTCACGTGCTCGAGGTGTGCCGAACGATCGACCCCCCCGCGTTCGTGACACCGGACGGCACGACTGTCTTCTGTCACTTGCACACCGACGGTCCGCGCCTCGTTGGCGACACCGTGATGGGCCTTCGCACTCGGGTTGCGGGGCACGCGGACCCGTCTTAGGCTCCCGCGCCTCTTGACGAGCGCGGTTTGATCGCCGGGCCATGGATCGCAGGTAGCTGGAAGTCACGTCGCTTGAGGGGAACATGAACTCGACTCCATTCACGTCACACTCCGGGGCACGTCGCGCGCGGCGCGGTCTCGCTGCCGTCCTTGCCGCCACGATGGCGCTCAGCGCCGCCGTGATCGCCGGCGGCTCGGCTGGTGCAGCGTCCAAGCGTGGCTCTGGCGCGGTCGACAAGGCCGGTGTGCTCAGGATCCCGGTCGATCTCACTGCGCTCGGCGGGGTCAAGTTCGACCCGACGACGGTGGGGTCGCCCGACAACTGGTACAGCCAGGGATTCCTGTACGACTCCCTGCTCCGCCAGAACGCCGACGGCTCGTACTCACCAGGTCTCGCCAAGTCGGCGACCATCGTCGATCCCCAGACAATCGAAGTCGAGCTGCAGCCGGACCTGACGTTCACCGACGGCACACCGTTGGATGCCGAAGCGGTGAAGTTCAGCATCGAGCGCAACATGGCCACGGACAACGTCGCGTCGTTCCGCGTCGAGCTCCAAGAGGTGGAGACGATCACGGTCGACAGCCCGACGACGCTAACGATCGCGCTGCGCACGCCGACCGCGGGCCAGTTCTACAACCTCCTCGCGCACGGTGAGACCTTCGTGGTGTCGCCCACCGCGGCACAGAGCGGCACCAGCCTCGATGACGAGCCGGTCGGCGCGGGCCCCTTCACGCTCGAGTCGTTCACACCCGAGCGCGAAGTGGTGTTCGTGAAGAACCCCGACTACTTCCAGGCCAAGAAGATCAAGCTCGCCGGTGTGACGCTCGTGCAGGTCACGACGACCGACGCGCAGGCAACGGTCAACGCGCTGCTCGACGATGTGGTTGACGCTTCGTCCCTCACGAGTCTCGACCAAGTGAGTCCGCTCGAAGGCGCGGGCTTCGAAGTGGTCAGCCTGGCCAGCGACTCCTCCCAGGTCTACGGATCGTTGTGCAAGAGCAAGCCGCCGTTCGATTCCGTCGAGGTGCGCCAAGCCCTGAACTTCGCGACGGACCGCGAGGAGCTCAACGAGCTCATCTACCAGGGAACGAGCGAGCCAGTGTGGGCGTCGTGGACCCAGGGAAGCGAGCTCTTCAACCCGAAGCTGAAGAACATCTACGCCTACAACGTCAACAAGGCGAAGAAGCTCCTCAAGCGGGCTGGTGCCGAGGATCTCACCTTTGACTTCTACACCGGCCCGCTTCCCGAGCAGCAGCGAGCTGCCGAGGTCCTCAAGGAGCAGTGGGCCAAGGCCGGGATCACCGCGAACCTCGTGAACCTCGCAGACGTGGTGCAGGAGTTCTTCGTCGAGGTCAAGGCTGACGCGGGGCTCGTTCCCTTCGGGCGGGCCGGGCTCGACAAGGTCACCCGCAGCCTGCAAGCGGGCAGCGTCGGCAACCTGTGCAACTACGAGGACCCGGAGCTCAACGCGCTTGTCGACGACGTGCGCCGACTTGAGGGCACCGACGAGGTCCGGCAAGCATGGTGGGACCTCGACGAGTACGTCTTCGAGAACGCGCTCAGCCTCTTCCTCGTCTGGACCCCACGGATCAACGCGTACAACCCCGATGTGGTCGCGAACGTGGTGTTCCGCCCCGATGTGTTCGGCGCGCCGCGCCTCGACGTGTTCAAGGCCTACATCAAGAAGTGAGTCTGTAGCCGACCTTCGTCGCGGTCTCACGAGAGGTGGTGGTGAGCCGGCCGGTACGCCGGCTTGTTCGCCGCAGTTCGCTGACCTGCAGGTACGCACCGAAATGGGCCGCGACCTGCGATTTCGTTGCTCGTTGATTCGCATCGTTGCTCACCAGTTCTCGTCGAGCTGAGGACTGATTGAGGACCGGCGAGCACGGAGCATCAGTACCACGCCACGAGACGGCGGCGCGGGAGCTGTCGACATCCCGAAGAGCACGACGCGAGACTCACGGTGGTCCGGCGGTCAGAACGGTCGACCAGCTTGACGAGCTCACCGATCGACGCGCACGTCCGGGACACGAGGAGTGACTCCCGGCGGTGGTGTCAGCTCGAGCAGCCCCGACATGAACTGCACGTGCAGACCGTGCGCAAGCTCTGCGCGCGCCGCGTCGCCGGTCATGTGCCCCTTCTCCACCATCATGGAGAACAACTTGGCGAAGACCACGCCGAGCCGGTACGCGCCGAACACGAGATACCAGTGCAAGTTGGTGGCGCGCTGGCCGGTCGCGTCCTCCCAGAGATCAACGAGCTCGTCGTAGCTGCCGATGCCGTCGAGGTCACGACTCTCCGGTGGGTCCAGGGTGATCCACCACGCAACGTCGCACTGCGGTCCCGCGAGTGACACGAGATCCCAATCGAGCAGCCCAACAGGTGTGAAGTCGCGGTAGATGACGTTCGGCAGCCGGCTGTCACCCCACGAGAGGGCGGTGACGTCCGGCTGCGTGGCGACCAACCACTCCTCGCACTCCTGCGCGAGTGGGATCGGTTCGTCGAGCGCGGCCCAACGAAGCGAGCGCATCCAGAAGTCCAGGCAATCACCAACGCCGCTCTCGGTCGCGTTCGTTCGGACGAAGAGGAACGGCTCGGCCGGCAGGCGGTGCAGCTCGGCCATCATGCGAACAGTGCGCTCCCACAGCGCGCGTCGCTGATCGGGTTCCGCGTCGACGACGAACCCCTCGCTGGCCCACGACGGTGCGTCGGTGGGGATCTCGCCGTCGATCCGCTCCATCACGAAGAACGGCGCCCCGACGACTCCCGCATCCGCTTCGTAGCCGAGCACGTCGGGCGTCGGCACCGAAGGAAACGCCATCATGGCTTCGTACATGCGGTAGTGCAGCGACGGGTCGTAGTCGAGGTACAGCGAATCCGAGGTCGCGAGACGCGCCACGTACCCCTCGCTCGTACCCGTCGTGCGGAGCGCGTCGAACAGCACGGTCTCGTTCGCCACGCCGGTGCCGGTGGGCGTGCGGAGTGCGCCGATCGTGAGCCCCGGGTCATCGAGGCGTTGCCGCATCCAGTCCTCGAGGCCCTCGCCGACGCGGCCGAGCGCCTGCGTCTGCTCCTTCAGATGAACGTCCCAGGTGGGCTCGGTCACGGTGCTGCGTGGTGTGGCTCAGGCGCGAGCGCGTTCAGCTGGTCGGCGCGCTCGCTGTAGAAGTAGCCCGTCTCACCGTCCCACTCGCACCGACCATGACTGAGGACGTACATGAGACCGAGTCCCTCGAGATCCTTGCCGACCGCCAAGCCCCGCTGCATCGACGTCCAGAGCGTGTGGTCGCACTCCATCCGCAGCTCGGCGAGACCACCGGACGACTCGAACGCGACCGGCATCACCTCGCCGTCGTATTGGAGCTCGCGCAACCGCGGCGCGGTCACCACCCGCGCGTGCTCGAACATGTCATTCACGAACACGTAGCCACCTTCGAGCGTGATCAGCCCGTCGGCCGAGTAGTAGCGCGACAGGCCCCAGGCGCGACCGCTCTCGGGATAGACGCACCCCAGGATCACGTGACCACCCCACGCGTCGAGCGTCTTCGCCAAGATGCGCGGCCCGCGGGAGTGGTCGCGCCAGCCGTACCCGGAGAACGCCACATCGCCGGACTCGAGCGTGACCGTGCCGGTCGCGCGCACCAGCTGCTCGTAGTGCTCGCTCGCCCAATCCGTGTGGTCCATGTCGCCCGTGCCCGACTCGAGCTGGCTCCCGGTGCGCGCGTCCCATGCCGGCGTGACGCACTCGATGTCGAGGTCGACCGCGAACGCCTGCGTCGGACCGTCGCGGCTGACCCCGGCGAGCATCTCGGCCTCGGGCGTGTGGAGCCCATAGCCGTCGAACGTCACGTGCCACCGACGCCACGGCTCGCGTTGGCGGAACTCGAGCCCAGGCCCGGCCGGACGTCGCTCCGGCGCGGTGTGATGGTACGCCCGCAACGAAAGCGCGCCATCGTGACCGGGGAGCATCACGAGCACTCGGTCCTCCCACATCGTCCACTTCCCGGGCACCGTCCCGAGGTGCAACCACATCGCGACGTCGGCGTGCGGGTCCCACAGCGCAAACAGCAGGTTCTCGGACCACATGGGGACGTCGGGGCACTCGGCGACGATGAAGTCGCGCTCATCGGGTAGGCCCGACGACATGTCGACCGCCATCGCACACCCTCCTGCTCGCCGCTCTGTGCGCGGCACGCTAGAACAACCCACCAAACACCGCGCCTCGGAGCGGGGGACCTGACCGTTGGCACTCGAGCCGTTTCGCATCCACATCACCGACGAGCGTCTCGCACTGCTCGACGAACGGCTACGTGCGACGGTCTGGGCGGACGAGCCCGACGACGACGATCCCTGGAACTACGGGGTCGCCGGCCTGTACCTCCGCGAGCTCGTCGTCTACTGGCTCGAGCAGTACGACTGGCGCGCGCACGAAGCTGCTATGAACCGGTGGCCGCACGTGCGGGGCGCGATCGACGGCGTCACGGTGCACGCGCTCCACGAGCGTGGCTCGGGGCCCGCGCCGCTGCCCCTCGTGCTCACGCATGGTTGGCCGTGGACGTTCTGGGACTTCGCACAGGTGATCGAGCCGCTCGCCCACCCCGAGCGCTTCGGCGGTGATCCCGCCGACTCGTTCGACGTCATCGTGCCGTCGCTGCCGGGCTCGGTCTTCTCGTCGCCGTCTCGCCCGGGTGTCGGATGGCGAGAGACTGCGGGCGTGTGGGTGAAGCTCATGGCCGAGCTCGGATACGAGCGGTTCGGCGCGCACGGCGGCGATTCCGGCGCGTACGTGAGCGCGCAGCTCGCGCACGAGTTCGCCGAGCACATCGTCGGCACACATCTCACGTTCCCGGCGCTCATCGGCGCCGATCTCGGCAGCATCACCCGAGACTCCTTCGCGCCCGAGGAAGTGGACTACTTCGACCTCCAGCGCCCCGCGCCCTCGAACATGACCCACTTCCTCACGCACATCTTCGAGCCGCAGACCCTGGCGTGGGGCATGCAGGACTCACCGGCCGGCCTCGCAGCCTGGATGCTCCAGCGCCGCCGGGCGTGGAGCGACTGCGGCGGCGACGTCGAACGCCGCTTCACGAAGGAAGAACTCATCACCAGCTTCGCCCTTTACTGGCTGACAGGCACCTTCGGCGGTTCGGTCCGCTTCTACGCCGACTCGTTCCGGATGCCCTGGACACCGTCCCACGATCGCCACCCGACGCTGGAGGCACCGACCGGCATCGCCGTCTTCCCGTACGAGTTGCTCCACGTGCCGCGCGCCCTCGCGGAGCGCCAGGCGAACCTCGTCCATTGGACGCGTATGGATCGCGGTGGCCACTTCGCGGCGGCGGAGGAGCCGGAGCTCGTCGTGGAGGACCTCCGGGCGTTCTTCCGGCCACTGCGTGGGTAGCCCAGTTCCCGCGAACGCCGGTTGGTTGCTCTACTGGTAGCCGACGAACGAGCGAGCGCACCCACGGGCACCGCGGCGTGACAAATTGTTCCCCGAGTGCTGGCCGGCGGTGGACGCCGGCAGACCGCCGACGCTCCAACCCAACACAAGGGGTGAAACGATGTCCTCGACGGTGCTGTACATGTCGATGTCCCTCGACGGCTTCGT
>JBBECS010000053.1:0-37530 GCA_040881685.1 Acidimicrobiia bacterium
CCGACCCGCAACCGGCTGCGGAGCCGAGCGCCGACGATCGCATCCGGGCGCGGCGCGACCCGCTGCTCGAGTCGCTCACGGCCGACCTTTTGCGCACGGCGAAGCGCCTGCTCCAAGACGAGCAGAACGTGCTGCTCGATGCCGCGCGCCGCGCGCGTTCGCGTGTCGACCCGGAGCGCTTGCTGCCCGATCCCGAGCACCACCGAGAGGCGTGGGCCGCGGTGCTCACGCCGGCGCTCGACGCGGCGTACGGAGGCGGTCGAATGGTCTCCGGCAAGAGCCGTAAGGCGTCGGACGCGCCTGAGCGCGTCGTGAACGAGTTGGCCGCAGGCCTGATCGCGCCGCTGCGCGAGCGTTTGGTGACAACACTGGGAAGCGTCGTCGCGCGAGGGCCGTACGAGTCGTCGGCCGAGCTGCACCGGGAGCTCGTGTCTGCGGTCGGTGCGCGCTACCGAGAGTGGCGGTCGGCCGATCTCGAGATCCGGCTCGGTGACGCGCTCGCGGCCGCGTACACGAGAGGTGCCTACGACGGCGCGCCGTCGGGGGCGCAGCTGCGCTGGATCCCGGTCTCCGGCCAGCGGTGCCCCGACTGCGAAGACAACTCCCTCGAGCCGACCGTCAAGGGCCAACATTTCCCGACGGGACAGCCCCATCCACCCGCACACCCCGGTTGCCGATGCCTCGTCCTGCCGGTCGAGGCTGACCGCGGCGACGACTCGGCGAGCACTTAGGCTCTCCCCGGAATGCGGGTCCCCACGCAAGAGCGTCGGCCGTTCAAGCTGCGCGGATGGATGATCGCGATCGTCGTCATCCTGCTCGTGCTGCTCTTCTCGTTGCGCGGGCTCGCGGTGTTCTACACCGACTACCTCTGGTTCGACTCGTTGGGTCAGTCCGGCACCTGGAGTGGCTTGCTGGGCGCGAAGATCATCCCGTCGATCGTCTTCACGGTCGTGTTCCTGCTCATCCTCCTGGCGAACCTGCTCATCGCCGACCGCCTCGCACCGAAGGTTCGAGGTCTCGGCCCGGCGACACCGGAGGACGAGATCGTCGTCCGATATCAGCAGTCGACCGCGCGCTACCAGGGTCGCATCCGGGTGGGGATCGCCCTGTTCTTCGCGCTGATCGCCGGCATCGGCGTTGCCGCTCAATGGCGCGAGTGGGTCCTGTTCACGAACCGGGTGGACTTCCACATCGAGGATCCTCAGTTCCACCGCGATGTCGGCTTCTACGTGTTCCAGCTGCCCTTCATCAAGTTCATGATCGACTGGCTGTTCGCGGGCCTGGTGATCGTGCTGCTGGTGACCGCGGTGGCGCACTACCTCAACGGCGGGATCCGGTTCCAGAGCCCGCTCCAGCGGGTCACGCCTCAGGTCAAGGCGCACATCTCGGTGATCCTCGCCGTCATGGCGCTCGTCAAGACAGCTGACTACTTCTTCTCGCGCTACGAGCTGAACTTCTCCGATCGCGGCACGGTCGACGGGGCGACGTACACCGACATCAACGCCCAGCTCCCGGCGCTCGAGTTCTTGACGATCGTGTCGGTCATCGCGGCACTGCTGTTCCTCTGGAACATCTGGCGTCGCGGCTGGGTGCTCCCGGTGATCGCCGTTGGGTTGTGGGCGTTCGTTTCACTCATCGTGGGGACGATCTATCCAGCCGCCATCCAGAACTTCAAGGTCAAGCCCGACGAGTTCGCCACGGAACGGAAGTTCATCAAGCGCAACATCGAAGCGACGCGCAACGCGTTCGGCCTTGCAAACGTCACCCCGGCGCAGTTCGACTTCACCGACCTCCAGCAAGAACAGGTCGCCACGAACCTCTCGACGATCGACAACGCTCGCATCTGGGACCCCGAGACGATTCTCTCTCCGTTCGAGGCGCTCCAGGGATTCCAGAGCTACTACCGGATCAACGACGTCGATGTGGATCGCTACCTGGTCGACGGGCAGGTCTCCCAGGTCATGATCGCGTCACGCGACCTGAACAGTGGCGACCTGCCGAACCAGTCATGGGTGAACGAGCACTTGATCTTCACGCACGGCTACGGCGCGGTGGCGTCACCGAGCACACAGACGGATTCGGGGAATCCCACCTTCTACGTGAGCGACGTTCCCACGAAGAACGAGGGGATCGAACTTCGGGGAAAGGGTGCCGAGGTGTACTTCGCCGAGAAGCTCGACGAGTACGTGATCGTGAACGGCGATCAGTCGGAGTTCAACTACGCGCGCCAGGGCCAACGCGGTGACGCGCAGAATCGGTACAACGGGAAGGACGGCGTGGAGCTCTCGAACGTCATCCGTCGAGCTGCGTTCGCGCTGCGCTTCGGCGACCCGAACCCACTCATCTCCGGACAGGTCAACAGCGAATCCAAGGTGCTCATGGTCCGCGACGTGCGTGACCGCGCTCAGAAGCTGGCTCCTTTCCTCAAGTTCGACGACGACCCGTACCCCGTGGTCGTCGACAACAAGCTCCTGTGGATCCTCGACGGCTACACCACGTCGGACATGTACCCCTACTCGCAGCTCACACCGGGTGAAGGTGGGCTCGATGGGGAGTTCAACTACGCGCGCAACTCGGTCAAGGCCACGGTCGACGCCTACAACGGTGACGTCACGTTCTACGTGATCGACCGCAAGGATCCCCTCATCCGTGCGTACGGACAGGCGTTCCCTGATCTCTTCACGCCCCAGGCTCAGATGCCCGACGCGGTGCGCGACCACCTTCGCTATCCCGAGGATCTCTTCACCGTGCAGACCGATGTCTTCGGGAAGTACCACGTCACCGATGCGCGCCGCTTCTATCGACAGAGCGAGCGGTGGCTGCGATCGCCCGACCCGATCGTGACCTCACAGCTCACCGGCAATGGCAGTGGGCGTCGGAACGCGAACCGTTCGCCTGAGATCAACGCGACGACGGAGCGTCAGGCTCCCTACTACCTGTACATCCGCCTGCCCGAGGACGACGAAGAGAGCTTCCTCCTCATGCAGCCCTTCGTCCCGGTCTCGGAGGGTCAGCAGACGCGGCTGAGCTCCTTCATGACCGCGAAGTCCGATCCGCAGAACTACGGCGAGCTCGAGCTGTTCGTCATGCCGCCGAGCAAGACCGTGCAAGGTCCCGCGCAGGTCGCGAACGCAATCGACAGCGACCAGAACCTCTCGCCGAAGTTCAGCCTCCTGAACCAGGAGGGCTCCACGCTCGTCAAAGGGAACCTCCAGCTCATCCCGGTCGGCGATTCGATCGTCTACATCCAGCCGATCTACGTGCAGCGCAAGTCGCTCGGGTACCCGCAGTTCCAGTTCGTCGTGGCGTTCACCGAGAACCGGGCGCCCACCTTCGGTGCCAATGTGGCCGAAGCCGTGAACAACCTGTTCGGCATCACCACGTCGGATCCAACGGAGCCAGGAGAGCCGACCACGGACAACCGCGATGCCGAGCAGCTGCTCGCGGACGCGGCCGAGAGGTTCGCAGCGGCCGAGGCGGCCCTGAAGGAAGGCGACCTGGAGGCCTACGCGCAGCTGGAGGCTGAGGGCCGCGACCTGGTCGCCCAGGCCCTGCGCCTCCTCCAGCAGGGCGACAGCGGGTCCGGGCCCACGACGGCACCGACCGCCGAACAGGCCAGCGCACGCTGAGCCGGCCCTCGCCCGCCGCCGTTCCCCTGAAAGGACGGATTGCCGGGATTGTTGGGCGGGTAGGGGATTGTTACTATCTGCGTAGTGGAAATACCTCGGGGGTGACCCCCACCGCCCGGGCTTCTGCTGGGAGCGCCTCATGGCGATCAAAGACGTCGATCTCGGCAAGTACAAGCTCGGTTGGGCCGACTCCACGGCCGACTACGCCTATGTGCCGAAGAAGGGCCTGAACGAAGACATCGTGCGCGACATCTCGGGCATGAAGGAAGAGCCCGAGTGGATGTTGAAGTTCCGGCTCAACGCGCTGAAGCGCTTCGAGCGCAAGCCGATGCTCGAGTGGTTCGCCAAGAACATGCCCGACATCGACTTCGACGACATCTACTACTACTTGAAGCCGACCTCGGGTGAGCAGGTCGACGACTGGGACATGCTCCCGCCCGAGATCAAGGACACCTACGAGAAGCTCGGCATTCCCGAAGCCGAGCGCAAGTTCCTCGCGGGCGCGACCGCGCAGTACGAATCCGAGACGGTCTTCCACCGCAACCGCGAAGACCTCGAGCGACGCGGGATCATCTTCACCGACATGGACACCGCGGTGCGTGAGCACCCCGAGATCGTGCAGCAGTACCTCGGCACGATCATCCCGCCGGGCGACAACAAGTTCGCCGCGCTCAACTCGTCGGTGTGGTCGGGTGGATCGTTCATCTACGTCCCCCCCGGTGTGCACGTCGACATGCCGCTCCAGGCGTACTTCCGCATCAACGCGGAGAACGCCGGGCAGTTCGAGCGCACGTTGATCATCGCCGACGAAGGCTCGTCGGTTCACTACGTGGAGGGCTGCTCCGCGCCCGTGTACTCCACTGATTCGTTGCACTCCGCCGTGGTCGAGCTCATCGCCAAGCCCAGCGCGCGCATTCGCTACACGACGATCCAGAACTGGTCGCCGAACGTTTACAACCTGGTCACGAAGCGGGCGAAGGCGGAGACGGAAGCCACCGTCGAGTGGATCGACGGAAACATCGGTAGCAAGCTCACAATGAAGTACCCCGCCGTCGTGATGACCGGCCCCAAGGCGCACGGCGAGGTGCTGTCGGTCGCGTACGCCGGTGAGGGCATGCACCAGGACGCCGGGGCCAAGATGACGCACGTCGCGCCCGAGACCACGTCGATCATCGATTCGAAGTCGATCTCGAAGGATGGTGGCCGCACCACGTATCGCGGTCTCGTGAAGGTCGAAGAGGGCGCCCACCACGTGAAGAGCCACGTGCGTTGCGACGCGCTGATCCTCGACGAGCAGAGCCGCTCCGACACCTACCCCTACATGGAGGTGGAGGAGAAGGACGCGCGCATCGGGCACGAGGCCACCGTGTCGAAGGTCGGTGACGACCAGATCTTCTACCTCATGTCCCGCGGGCTCACCCAGCAGCAAGCGACGGCGATGATCGTCAACGGCTTCATCGAGCCGATCGTCAAGACGCTGCCGATGGAGTACGCGGTCGAGCTCAGCCGGCTCATCGAGCTCAACATGGAGGGCGCGGTCGGGTAATGCCCGGCACGCACTTCACACCCAACGCCGCGCGGGCGCTGGGCGGTCCCGACTGGCTCGTCCAGCGTCGGCTCGCGGCCGCAGAGCAGCTCGGCTCGATCACCTGGCCGACGCCGGCCGAGGAGATCTGGCGCTACAGCCGCATCGACGAGCTCGACCTGGACAAGTACCGCCCGCTCGGCGACGACACCCTGGGGAAGGCCGGCACTGAACGCGCGCCCGGAGGGGGTCCGATCGCGGCCGAGGCCGGAGAGCGCGCTGCATTGGTGGTCGTTCGGGATGGGCGCGTCGTCCACCACGAGCTCGATGACGCGCTCGAGGCCAAGGGAGTAACGATCTGCGACCTCGCCACGTGCGCTGCCGACGACCTGCGCGACACGCTCGGCGCGTGCTCCGATGCCTCCCCCGACGCGTTCACGGTGCTGCACGACGCCTTCCTCGCCGGCGGCGCGTTGCTCAAGATCCCGGCCGGAGTGGTGGTCGATCGTCCGATCGTGGTGCTGCACTGGTCCGAGGGCGACGGGTGCGCGTCGTTCCCGCACACGCTCGTCGTGCTCGAAGAGGGCGCGGAGGCGACCGTCGTCGAGCGTTTCGGATCGCCGAACCACGACCATTTCGTGGACGCGGTCGTCGAGCTGCTCGTCGGTGATCGAGCGCATCTCCGCTATCTCTCGCTCCAGGAGCACGGGCCGCGCACGTGGCAGGTGGCACTCCAGCGCGCGCACCTCGGTCGTGAAGCGACGCTCCGGTCATCTGCGGTCGCGTTAGGCGGCGACTACGCACGGCTGCGCAGCGAGTCACTGCTCGCGGGCGACTCGGCCGAGAGCGACCTAGTCGCCGTGTACTTCGGCGACGGGCACCAGATGCTCGACTTCCGTACGTTGCAAGATCACGACGCCCCGCACACGCGCAGCGACCTGCTCTTCAAGGGTGCGGTCGAGGACCAGGCACGCTCGGTGTACTCAGGCTTGGTGCACCTACGACCTTCGGCCACGAAGGCGAACGCCAGCCAGACCAACCGCAACCTCGTGCTCACTGAAGGTGCCGGTGCGGAATCGATCCCCAACCTCGAGATCGAGGCGAACGACGTGCGCTGCTCGCACGCCAGCGCGGTCGGCCCGATCGACGATGACCAGCTCTATTACCTCGAGAGCCGGGGCATACCGCCCGCCGAGGCCGAGCGGCTCATCGTGCTCGGCTTCTTCGACGACGTGTTCCACCGGCTTCCCGTGGCGTCGTTGGTCGGTCCCCTGCGGCGCACCGTGATCGAGAAGATCGAGCACCGGGGCGCGGCATGAGCGAGATCGCGGTCCTGAAGGTCGATGACGTGAAGTCCGGCTCCGCCCGTCGCGTCGACGTCGACGGCCACCGCATCGCGATCGTGCGGATCGGCGACGACTGGTATGCGCTCGGCGACGAGTGCTCGCACGCCGACTACTCGCTCTCGGAGGGCGACGTGTGGGAGGACGAGCGCGAGATCGAGTGCCCCAAGCACGGCTCGACGTTCGCGCTCGACACCGGCGACCCCCAGACGCTCCCCGCCACGCAGCCGGTCCCCGTCTACACGGTCCGCATCGACGGCGACGACGTCCTGGTGACCCTGCCGTGAGGGCACACTCTTGCGTCGCTGTCCCGGAACTATTCCGGAGCAACGACGCAAAACCGCGGGGTTGGTGGACGTGAGCACGCTGACGATCCGGGATCTGCGCGCGGCGGTGGACGGGTTCGAGATCCTGCGCGGGGTGGACCTGGAGATCCGCTCGGGTGAGGTGCACGCGCTCATGGGGCCGAACGGCTCGGGCAAGTCGACCCTCGCCCACGTGCTCATGGGCCGCGGCGACTACGAAGTCACGGCGGGCTCGGTCACGGTCGACGACGTCGAGCTGCTCGGGTTGCCCACCTGGCAGCGCGCGGCGCACGGCGTCTTCCTCGCCATGCAGTACCCGGTCGAAGTGCCGGGGGTGACCGTCGGCGACCTCGTCACGGCCGCGTTCGCCGCGCGGGGCGGTCCCGCTCCGCCCGATCTGCCGACGCGGCTCCAAGAGGAGGCCACCCGTCTCGAGATCACCGACGAGTTCCTCACGCGCGGCGTGAACACCGAGTTCTCGGGCGGCGAGCAGAAGCGAATGGAGACGCTCCAGCTCGCCGTGCTCAAGCCCACGTTCGCCATCCTGGACGAGGTGGACTCCGGCCTCGACGTGGATGCGCTGCGCGATGTGGCGCGTCGGATCGAGACGATGACGAAAGACGACGACCTCGGTGTGCTCGCGATCACGCACTACGCGCAGTTGCTCACCGAGCTGCGCCCGGATCACGTGCACATCCTCATGGGCGGGCGCGTCGTGCGCAGCGGCGGTCCCGAGCTCGCGCAACAGCTCGAAGGCACGGGATACGAGGGGATCGCCGCCGAGCTCGGGATCGACGAGCTCGCCGTGTCCAAGCCCGAGGAGTCCGACCCCTTCGGCGAGCCAGGGTTCTAGCCAGCTCCGCACTGACTCCGGCACGTCGGCGAGGGCTTCGGTCGGGAGGATGAACGCCGCGGTATGCGCGGTTCAGCGTGCCGAGAATCGCCTCAGGCGTAGAGGTTCACGCTCTCGTCGAGGCCGATCGTCGCTGGTGCCGCCCGCCCGGTCGCGGCGAGCGCGAATGCCAACGCGTCTCCCCGGACACGCGTGCCGCCACCGCCGTTCACGACGTACTCGGGCAGGCCGTCGAGCGCGATTGTGGCGGGACCCCACTTGCGCTTGGTGAGCTCGGTTGCGATGTGCGACGCGCTGGCGCGCAGCCCGTCGCCGTGCTCCGACGGACGACCGATCGCGGCGCGGATGTCGTCGGCGTGCATGTAGAGGTCGAACCACAACGCTTCGACGCCGTCGCCGAGTGTGCCGTCGTAGCCGCCGGGGGCCGGTGACTCCCACGCGGCGTCGTCGAAGATCGTGAGCATGTCGCCTGCCTGCTTGCGCACGGCCGCGGCTTCGTCAGCGAGCTCCGAGGGGCTTCGGCCCGCGCGCTCGTCGACTTCGCGCTGGGTGACCTCGGGTGTTCCGAGCCCGTCGAGCTGACCGTTCACCACGTCGGCGATCCCACCCACGGCGTGCGAGGCAACACCGGCAACGTTCCACCCCTCGCAGCGGCTGGGCTTGGTCCAGTCGTCAGCGTCGAGCGAGCGGAGCAGGGCTTCCATGTTGTCGAGCTCAGTCAGCAGGCCGGCCGACACGTCTTCACGCGGCAAGGGCATGCGCCTGATCCTGCTCGTCGCGACCACCCGCCGTCAACGGTGACCCTCGTCACACGCGCGCCCCGACGCTGACTCGAATGGTCTCGACCTTGGCGCCTCTCTCCGAGCGCGACGCGTCGGGTTCCCCGAGCGTGGGCGACGTGCAGCAGAACAGGGTGTGCCCGCCGTCCCCACCGATCGCACACGCGATGGCGTGGCGGCCCGGCACGGCGACGACGTCCGTGACCTTGCCGCCTTCGCGCACCCGCACGAAGCGGTCGCTCGCGGGTCCCGAGATCCACACAGCATCCTCGTCGTCGATGCAGATGCCATCCGGGTAGTCCATCTCCGGGAGCTCGGCCCAGACGCGTTCGTTCGAGAGCATTCCGTCTTCGGCCAGGTCGAAGCCGAGTAAGCGCCGACCCGCGCTCTCGGCCACCACGAGCGTGCCCCCGTCGGCGGTGATCACCATGCCGTTGGCCATGCGGAGCGCGTCGGTGGCCTGGCTCACGGTCCCGTCGGGATCGACGCGCAGGACCGGCGCGCGGCGCAGCTTCGCTCCCGCATGATGGTCGTAGCCGAACTGACTCACGAACGCGTGCCCGAAGCGATCCACGACCATGTCGTTGATCTCATGTGGGGCGAACGCGGTGCAGTCGGCGTGCTCGACCAACGAGCCGTTCTCGAGCCGCAGCACACGCCGCTCGTCCATCGCCACGATCAACAACGGACCATCGGGGAGCCAGCCGAGACCCGAAGGTGGTCCGTCGAGCGCGGCCACGACCTCGACGGAACCATCCGTCGAGACGCTCAGCACCTCGAAGCCGTGCATGTCACTCACCCAGAGTGCGCCGTCGTGCCACCGCGGCCCTTCGAGGAACGCCCGCCCATCGAGAAGGGTGTCGAGCTCGGCCATTGCTCGCCTAGATCGGTGTGGAGGAGATGATCTGCTCACCGTCGCTGCCACCGTCGACATAGACGGCATCGCCCTCGTGCACGAGCGTGTGGAAGTACTCGGAGATGTGCATCGGGATGCGCGAACATCCATGCGACGCGGGCTCGACCGGCACGTCCTCGTAGCCGTGGATCGCGCGACCCTTGAAGAAGTAGTAGGGGTTGTACAGCGACCCGAGGTCGCCGTTCTGCCAGCCGTCGTAGAAGAAGTAGTAGGCGTACCGACCGTTCGGGGTGGTCGCGACCTCGCAGATCCGCTGGGTCGGCGCACGCTTGGGCGTGATGTAGCAGAACTCCTCACCGCTGGCGGTCGACGTCGTCGTGATGAGCCGCACCTGGTAGTTCTCGTACAGGGTGATCACCTGCTTGGTGATGTCGATCTCGGTACGGTTGGGTTCGGCGGTGGAGTGCAGCGGCGCCGGGTATTGGAATGTCTCGAGGAACGTGCCCTCCGCAGGGTTGAGTCGGCCGACGCGCGGGAGCCCGGCAAGCTTTTCCACCGCTTGCAGCGCGTACACGGTGGCCTGGTCGACGCGGCCGTCCACGGCGCCGGGGTCGAAGTGCAGTTGGAGCATGCGCTGCTCGTAGGCCTGGATCCGCGCGTCGCTGCCGCCGATGCCCCAGCCGGTGAACGGCACGGTGGGCAGGTCGACGGCCGCCTCCTGCCTGAGCACGGTCGGGTTGGTCGTGGTCGTGGTGGGCGGCACCGTGGTGGTTGTCGGCGCGAGCGTGGTCGGCGTCCTCTCGGTCGAGGCAGCGTGATCGTCGTCATCGCGCAACGCCGCGCCCGCCACCACGACGCCGGCCATCGCGGCGAACGCCACGACAAGGCTGAGGACGACGCGCAGGGGGAACAGCTTCTGGATCACGGACTGCTCATGGTACCGGTGGCGTTCTCCGCGTAGGTTGCGTCCCGGTGCGCTTCTTCTCGTTCCACCTCATGCCGTACATCGGGTTGGACCCCGCCTACGACGGGCCGGCGTGGGTCACCTGCCCCAACGCGCTCTACGACCCCAAGATCGGGAGTGATCTCTACAACCGGTACCTCGACGAGCTGGTCCTCGCCGAGGACCTGGATTTCGACGGCGTGTGCGTCAACGAGCACCACCAGAACGCGTACGGCAACATGCCGTCGCCGAACCTGATCGCCGCGGTCCTCGCCCGACAGACGACGCGCGTGAAGATCGCCGTGGTCGGCAACGCGCTTCCGCTCTACGACCCGCCGACGCGCGTCGCCGAGGAGTTCGCCATGATCGACGTGATCAGTGGCGGGCGGCTCATTGCGGGCATGGTCGTCGGCGGAGGTCCTGAGTACTACTCGTTCTCGGTGAACCCGGCGCACGCCCGCGAGCGGTTCCAAGAGGCGCATGACCTGATCCTCAAGGCGTGGACCACGCCGGGACCGTTCGAATGGGTCAGCAAGCACTACCGCATCCGCTACGTGAACCCGTGGCCGCGGCCGATCCAGCAACCTCATCCCGAGATCTGGATCCCCGGTGCCGGGTCGCTCGAGACGATGGAGTTCGTCGCGCATCATCGCTACGCGTACATGGGCATCCCGTACTTCCACCTCGACGTGTTCAAGCGCACGTTCGGGATCTTCCGCGACGCGTGCGAAGCGGAGGGCTACGAAGCCGACCCGCTCCAGGCGGGGTGGCTGGTGCCGATCTACGTGGCCGAGACCGACGAGCAGGCCCGGCGGGAGTACGAGGAGCACCTCTGGTACTTCGTCAAGCGCCTCCTGCCAGGGATCACCATCCAGCCGCCGGGCTACACGTCGGTGCGTTCGCTCGGGAACATCCTCAAGGGCGCGGGCAGCTTCATGCTCAACGTGACGGACTGGCGCGAGATCGTGGATGGTCGGTACGCGATCGTCGGCTCGCCGGAGACGGTCACCGAGCAGCTCGTCGAGTGCGTCGGCGCGCTCGGTACCGGCAACCTGCTCGGTCTGTTCCAGCTCGGGAGCCTTCCGGCCGACCTCACGCGCGCGAACCTCACGCTCTTCGCCGAGCAGGTGATGCCCCGATTGCGCGCCGAGTTCCCCGATGGTGCGCCCGTGCTCCGTACCTCCGCTGCCGCCTGATGCCCACCGACCTCACCGAGGCACGCGTCGACGCGCCCGTCGGGTCGATCCAGGTGTACCGCGGTGGCGCCGGTCCGCAGCTCGTGTACCTCCACTCAGCCGGCGGCGAGACGCCGTTCGAGCTCCTGACCGACCTCGCCGATGACTTCGACGTCATCGCGCCCGTGTTCCCCGGGTTCGGCGAGTCGGAGGGCATCGAGGCGATCGACACGATGGAGGACGCCGTCTTCCATCTGCTCGACCTGTGGGAACGGCTCGAGCTGTCGCAACCGGTCGTGATGGGCGTGTCGCTCGGCGGTTGGATGGCGCTCGAGCTCTCGACGCGGTACCCCGACCATGCGCGTGCGCTCGTCCTCATCAACGCGGTCGGTCTCTACCTCGAGGACGCGCCGATCGCCGAGCTGTTCGGCCGGCCTCCGAACGAGCTCGCCGAGATGCTCTTCGCCGATCAGTCGCACCCGATCGCGCAGGCCATGCACTCGATGGCCGAGTTCGTCGGCGACGTCGGAATCAAGATGGAGATCCCGCTCGAGCTCGTGGTCCCGATGTGGAAGGCGCTCGGCGCGACCGCACGCCTCGGATGGGATCCCTATATGCACAGCCCGAAGCTGCGCGGCCGGCTGCGACGGGTCACGTGCCCGGTGCTCGTGGTCGCAGGAGAGCAGGATGGTTTCGTGCCGATCGAGCACGCGCGCGTGTACGCGGCGGAGCTCCCCGATGCTCGGCTCGAGTTGATGGCCGATGGTGCCCACTGGCTCCACATGGAGCTGCCGGCCGAGCTCGCTGCGCTGACCCGCGGGTTCCTCGGAGCGTAAGCGGCACCCAGATCCAGCCGTCAGGCCACCGAGTGCCGGATCGGGCACTGACGGACTCACGCCCGCCGAAGTCGGCGAGGTGGCCGGGTTGAGGGCGGCGAAGCCGCCGAGAACGGAACGGCTGACGAGCCCTACGAGGCGGTGGAGCGAGCTTCTTCGTCGGCGGCGAGGAGCATGAGGCGCAGGTCGAGGAGAAGGTCGACAATCTCCGAGGCGGCGACGAGGTCGCGGCTGCGGAACTGCTCGAGCGCCTCGTCGATCCGGCTGGTGAGTGCCTGCTCGTCCATGGTCCTGTCCTCCCGGTCACTGCAACGTAGCCGCTGCCGGGTTCCTTCCCATGTCACGTTCTTACGCCAAGGGTGTCGGCACGTTGTACCCGTAGGCTGAGAAGCCATGCTCGGCACCGGTGCGGCGGCCCCCACGTTCACGCTGTCGCAGCTCGGCGGCGGTGAGGTGAGCGATCCGTGGCGTGACGGCCCGCTGGTGCTGGCGTTCTTCAAGACGTCGTGTCCGGTGTGCCGAATGTCGGCGCCGATGATGCAGGCGATGGCCGAGAGCGGTGCCCGGGTGGTCGCCATCGGCGAGGATCCGCCCGCGGAGCTCGAGGAGTTCGCGGGCGAGGAGGGCCTTGCGGTTCCGATCCTCACTGAGCCCGTGCCCTATCCGGTGTCGGACGCATACGACCTCGACACGGTGCCGAGCCTCTTTCTCGTCGACCGCGACGGCACGGTGCTCGACACGACCGTGTCGTGGGATCGCGTGGGGTGGAACCGGCTGTCGACGGCGGCCGGCGGGGCCGAGGTGTCACACGACGGCGACGGACGCCCACCGCAGCGCCCGGGCTGAAGCAGCCGCAACGCAGACTGACCCGGTCGGGTCAGGTCGCTTCGTCGAGGCCCTGCTGGAGCGTGTACCAGGCCAACGTCGCGCACTTGATGCGCACCGGGAACTTCACGACACCCTGGAGCGCCTCGAGGTCTCCAAGCCGCACGTCGGCGTCGGCACCGTCCCCACCCTCCGTCCCTTCGAGCCCGGTCCCCTCGAGATGCGACTCGTGGATTGACATCAGGGTCTCGAATGCGCGGACGAGCTGACGGGCCTCGTCGACCGACTTGCCTTTCACGGCCGCGCTCATCATCGAGGTCGACGCCTGACTGATCGAGCAGCCCTGGCCGGCCGTGCGAACGTCGGTGACGTGACCGTTGTCGAGCTCGAGATAGAGGATCACCTCGTCTCCACACAGCGGGTTGAAGCCCTCGACCCGGTGTGCTGGCGGCACCGGGAGCTCGCCCCGGTTCCGTGGCGCGCGGTAGTGGTCGAGGATGATCTCCCGGTAGAGGTCTTCGAGGCCGGCCATCGTCCTTAGTTTCCCATGAGGTTGTTAGATCGCGAAGAACCGCTGGGCGGTTGCGAGCGCCTCGATCAGCGCGTCGACGTCGGCCTCGTCGTTGTACACGTAGAAGGACGCACGGGTCGTCGCGGGCACACCCAGCACGCGCATCAACGGTTTGGCGCAATGGTGCCCGGCTCGTACGCAGACGCCTGCCTCGTCGACGACCTGGGAGATGTCGTGCGCGTGGATGCCCTCGAAGAGGAAGGACACCGCGCCGCCGCGGCCCTCGACGTCGCGCGGCCCGTAGATGGTGAGGTCGTCGCCGAAGCGCTCCGTGAGGCGATCGAGGGCATAGCCGGTGAGCTGCTTCTCGTGCTCACGCACCGCGTCGAGCCCCAGCGCGGTGAGGTAGTCGACGGCCGCGCCCAGCCCGATCGCCTCGACGATGGGCATGGTGCCCGCCTCGAACTTCCACGGCACGTCGTTCGGTGTGAAGCCGGTCGTGGTGACGTCGCGGATCATCTCGCCACCGCCGAGGAACGGCGGCATCGCTTCGAGCAGCTCGGGTCGAGCCCACAACCCACCAATCCCGCTCGGGCCGAGCATCTTGTGGCCGGTGAAGCCCACGAAGTCGGCGTCCCATTCGGTGACGTCGACCGGGAGATGCGGGACGGCCTGCGCCGCGTCGACGAGCACGAGCGCGCCGGAGGCGTGCGCCGCGGCCGTGAGGCGCGGGATGTCATTGATGGTGCCGAGCACATTGGAAGCCGCCGACACCGAGAGCAACTTGGCGCCGTCGAGCAGACGGTCGAGATCGTTCAGATCCAGGCGGAAGTCGTCGGTGAGCGGGATCCAGCGCAGCTCGACGCCGCGTTCGGTCGCCAGGATGTGCCAGGGGACCACGTTGGCGTGGTGCTCCATCTCGGTGAGCACGATCGCGTCGCCCTCGCGCAGGTTGGCGCGGGCCCACGTGTACGCGACGAGGTTGATCGCCTCGGTGACATTCTTGGTGAACACGATCTCGTTGGCTGAGCCGGCATTGAGAAGTCGGGCGACCTTGGCTCGTGCTCCCTCGTATGCCGCAGTGGTCTCTTCCGCGATCGTGTAGACGCCGCGGTGCACGTTGGCGTAGGACTCGCGGTACGCGCGGTCCATCGCGTCGAGCACTTGGATCGGCTTCTGCGACGAGGACGCCGAGTCGAGGTACACGAGGCGCTTGCCGTGCACCTGGCGCTTCAGGATCGGGAAGTCGGCCTGGATGCGTGCCACATCGAGCTCTTTCATGCCTGGTCGCTTCCGCTGCGCCGTCCCGGCCATCCGGCCACGGCTCCGCTGCAGCTCATGCCGCCTGCCCCCTGTTCGCGGCGCGGAACGCGTCGAAGCCGTCCTGCTCCACGCGCTCGGCGAGCTCCGGTCCTCCGCTCGCGACGATGCGGCCGTCGAGCAGCACGTGCACGCGGTCGGGCGCGAGATAGCCGAGGATTCGGCGGTAGTGGGTGATGAGCAGGATGCCGAGCGCTGGTCGCACCTCCCGCACCACGTCGATCCCGTTGGCGACCACGCGCAGCGCGTCGATGTCGAGTCCGGAGTCGGTTTCGTCGAGCACGGCGACGTCAGGCTCCAGCAGCGCCATCTGGAGGATCTCGTTGCGCTTCTTCTCGCCGCCGGAGAACCCCTCGTTGAGGTAGCGCTGCACGAACCGGTCATCCATCCCGAGGCGCTTCGTCCAATCGATGAGGGCCATCCGCACCTCGAGCACGGACAGGTCGGAGATGCTCTTGCGCACCGCCATCGCCTGGCGCAGGAAGTTGAGCACGCTCACACCTGGGATCTCCTCGGGGTGCTGGAAGCCGAGGAACATGCCCCGGGCCGCGCGCTCGTCGGTGGGGGCGCGGGTGACGTCCTGGCCATGCACGCGGATCGCGCCGGCGGTGATCTCGTAGGCCGGGTCGCCCAGCAGCGCCTTGGCGAGCGTCGACTTGCCCGACCCGTTGGGCCCCATCAGCGCGTGCACCTCGCCCGCGCCGACCTCGAGCGACACGCCGCGCAGGATCTCGACGCCGGCGACGGCGACGTGCAGGTCCTCGATCTCCAGCAGGGGCGGGCTCACAAGGCCCGATTGTATTCTCCCTATCCGCGTAGTGAAAACCCCACTCCCGCTCTCGGCCCCGTGGCCCGGGCCGCTTGGGCCCGGCTCGGGCGCCGCCCGATACGTGCGGCGCTGGTCCTCGCCTCCTACGTTCGATGGCAATGGCCCACGACCGGCACCGCGCTGCGTGGGAGGACTGGGGTCGCGTGGACCCGTTCTGGGCCGTGCTCAGCGAAGCCGACGCCCGCCATGGCAAATGGGACCACGGTCGGTTCTTCGCCACCGGCATCGACATGGTCGCGACGATGCTCCAGCACGTGTCCAATTACGGCCGGCCGTCGCCGCGAGGTACTGCGCTCGACTTCGGGTGCGGGCTCGGGCGGATCACGCGTGCCCTGGCGCCGCACTTCGAGCACACGTACGGGCTCGATGTTGCGTCGACGATGATCGACGAGGCGCGCCGCCTCGATGTCGGGCTGAAGAGCTCGGGGGCCGAGTACCTCTTGCACGATCGGGATGATCTGTCCCAGTTCTCCGACGGCACGGTCGACTTCCTCTCGTGCTTGCTCGTGCTCCAGCACCTCCCGTCGCGCGAGCTGATCGAGACGTACCTGCGCGAGTTCGTACGCGTACTGTCACTCGGAGGTGTCGCGGTCGTGCAGCTGCCGGTGCTCGTGCCGAGGGTCGAATCCGGGTCGCGCGTGCGTCGGTGGCTCCAGCTGCGGACCCGCGGCGCCCGACTGCTGCGGGCGCTCGGCGTCAGCCCCATGTTCCTCTACGAGCGGTTGGGTTGGCGGCCGGAGATGCGGATGTCGGGCATCCCCTACGAGGAGACCCTCGCGGTGTTCGAGGCCGCCGGTGGCGACGTGCTCGACACGTCGCCCGAGAGCGTCGATCCCGGGGGCGTGGTGAGCCGGCTCTACTTCGTCGCCCCGAGCGGCGCGGCCGGCTCAGGCTCCTGACGGCTTCCTGACGGCCGCCCGGAACACGCCCGCAAGGTCGCCCATCGGGATCGAGACGAGCGACGGTCGGGCAGCGCGTGCCGCGGTCGCGGTCGGTCCGGCACGCTCGACCACCGTGACGATCGCGTCGGCCAGCGCGTCGGCATCGCCCGGGGGAACGAGCTGGCCGGCGCCAGACGACGCCAGCCCGACGATCTCTCGGGGCCCGCCCGCGTCGGTCGCCACCACCGGCGTTCCGCTCATGAGCGCCTCGACCAGCACGAAGCCGTACGGCTCTGGCTCGGTGGACGGCAAGGTCAACACGTCGAGATCTGCGAGCACATCCGCGACGCCCTCCTCGTCGAGCTCACCAAGCCAATGCACGTCGGTCAGCTCGCTCGCTCGCACGGCCAGCTCGTGAGCGTGGCCCTCTTTGCCCTCCACTGCCGCACCGGCGATCAGGAGGTGCACGCCGGCGATGGCGTGCGTGACGCTCGGCCATGCGTCGAGGAGCACATCGACGCCCTTCCAGGTGTCGAGCCGCCCGACCACGCCGACGAGCGGGGCGTCGTCGGGAACACCCGCTCGGACCCGCATGCGGCCGGCACGTGTGGGGTTGAACACGGCGCGTTCCGGCGCGTCGTAGACAACGACAGCGTTGCGCGCGTCGAGCTGATCGGCGATGGCCTGCGATCCGCAGACGACGCGCGTCGCGAAATGGCGAGCGAGGAAGCGCTCGACCCGGAGAGCCGCACCTGACTGCACGACGATCTCGCGTGCGTGCCATACGTGCGGGCGTCGAGCCAGCCGTGCCGCCGCCCATCCGTACCAGGAATGCAGCGAGTTCGAGTGCACGACGTCGATGTCGAGCTCGCGCACGAGGCGGTGGAGGCGGATCACGGCTCGCGGCCATCCGAGCACGTACGCCGTCCAGTCCCAGAATCGATGACTCATCGAGATTCGGCGCATCGCCACGATGTGGACGGTGGCTCCGGCGGCTTCGTACTCGGAGCGCAACGGCGGTTCCGTGGGCACCACGACGTGACACTCGAACTCGTTGGGTGGCAGGCTGCGCACCATCCTCAGGAGCGCCTGATCCGAGCCGCCGCGCTCCGCGACGGGCTGGATCGAGCAGAGCCGGATCATGCGTGTCGCCCTCAACGTCGAGCAGCTGTTGCAACGTCCCCCGGGGGGGATCGGTCGGTACACCGCGGAATTGGCGAGGCTACTCCCGGCGGCGAACGACGAAGGCGAGCCCATCGACGTGGTGCCGTTCGTGGCGCGTCACAGCCGCGCCAAGATCGAGCGGGCGCTCGGCTTGTTCGGCTTGCGCGACGCCGACCCGGTACGGCTGTTCCTGCCACGGCCGTTGCTGTACGACACGTGGAACCTGCTCGGCTTCCCGCCGCTCGGGTTGCTGCACCGATCGCTGCGTAACGTCGATCTCGTGCACGCGCCGTCGCTCGCGGTGCCGCCTCACAGCGGCGTCCCGCTGGTCGTAACGGTCCACGACGCGGCCGCGATCGTGTTCCCAGAGACGTACCCGCGGCGCGGCAGGTGGTTCCACCACCGGGGCAGCATCACCGCGGCGCGCCGAGCCGACGTGGTGATCGCCCCCACGATGGCTGCGGCCGAGGAGATCAGCGCGCGCACGCCAATCCCGCGGGAGCGCATCCGCGTCATCCCGCACGGGGTGACGCAGCTCCCCGTTGGCGAGGGTGTAGTCGCCGCCACACGAGCGACGGTCGGCGTCGGGGACGACCCGTACGTGCTGTGGGTCGGGACGCTCGAGCCGCGCAAGAACCTGCCCGTGCTCGTGGACGCGTTCCGCATCCTCGTTGAGCAGAAGGATCTGCCGCACCGGCTCGTGATCGTCGGCCCGACGGGTTGGCTCGACACCGAGTCTGCGATCCGCGGTCCGGCCGAGGCGCTCGGCGAGCGCATCCACTTCACCGGGCCGTTGCGCGCAGACCGTCTGCTCGCGCTCTACCGCGGTGCCGAGCTGTTCGCGTTCCCGAGCTTGCACGAGGGGTTCGGGCTACCGGTGCTCGAGGCGATGGCCCAATCGACGGCGGTGCTGTGCGCCGACATCCCCGTGCTTCGCGAGGTCGGTGGTGACGCCGCCGCGTTCGTCAGTGCGAACGACTCAGAGGCGTGGGCGCACTCGATCTCCGAGCTGTTGCGTGACGACTTCGCCCGAGAATCGCTCGCGCGCGCCGGACGCGTCCGCGCCGCGAGCTTCACGTGGGAGCGCTGCGTGAACCGAACGAGGGCCGTGTACCGAGACGTCCTCGGCCTGAGCTAACCCCGGGACAAGGATGGGGTTCCCTACCAGCCGCGGTCGGCCCACTCTTGGAGGTGGGGACGCTCTTCGCCGATGGTGGTGTCGAGGCCGTGACCGGGGAGCACGAGCATGTCGGTCGGGAGCGTGAAGAGGCGCCGATCGATCGACTGGAGGATCGTCTCGAAGCTGGCGCCCGGGGTGCTCGTGTTGCCGGGACCGCCAGGGAAGAGCGTGTCGCCGGTGAAGATCAGCGGCTCGTCCTCGAGCACGAACGACGTGGAGCCCGCGGTGTGGCCCGGGGTGTGGATCGACCGCAGGCGCAGGTCGCCGATCGCGTACACCTCGTCGTCGGCGATCACGAAGTCGTACGCCGGGAGCATCTCGGCGTCGGCGGCCGCGATCCCAACGTCGATCCCCGCGTCACGCACGGCCTCGACCGCCTGGATGTGGTCCCAGTGGCCATGGGTGGTGAGCACCTTGCGCACCCCCGTCTCGCGGCAGACCTCGAGGAGCAGCTCGTGCTCGTTCGCCGCGTCGAGCAGCACGGCGTCACCGGTGCTCTTGCACCGCACGATGAACACGTTGTTCTCGAACGGGCCGACGATCAGCTTTTCGACGCGCACACGGGCGTCTTCGAAGTGTGCGGGGCGGGCCACGGGAACACCCTACGCGTCGGTGCCGGCGGTGGTGACGCCTACCATCCACGGCTGTGCCACTGCGGTCGGACGTGCTGGTTCCACCCGAGAACCCGCTGCCGCCGCTCGAGGGCCTGGCGTTGCACGTGCTCGGCGTGCGCGGGCGCGGGATGACGCCGCCGGCGCTCGCGGCGGCGGCCGCGGGGGCCTACGTCGACGGCTGTGACCTCGCGCTCGCCGGGGGTCGCGACGTGCTGGCCGACGCCTGCATCCGCGTGGCGCAGCGTCACGACCGCGCGCACGTGGACGGACGGCATCTCGTGGTGACGACCATCGCCTCCCCCGATCTGCCCGAGGTCACCGCGGCGGCCGCCGCCGGGCGTCTCCATCATCGGGCCGATCTGCTCGCCGCGGTCGTGCGCGGTCGCACCACCATCGCGGTGACGGGAACCCACGGGAAGGGAACGGTTGCGGCTCTGGTCGGGAGTGCGCTCCAGCAACTGGGGGCCGACCCGCTCGTGCTGCTCGGTGTCGCGGCGCGGGTGCTCGGCGGCTCGTTCCGCGGTGGCGCCGGCCCCGCGGTTGTAGAAGCCGACGACGCCGACGGCACCATCGCCCGGATCCCGGCCACCGTCAGCGTGGTCACGAACTCGTGGTTCGACCACCCGATGCTCGGTCGCACACGCGGCGAGGTCCTGGACGACGTCTGCGTCCACGTCGCAGCGGTCGCCTCCGACGGCCTCGTGGTGATCGGTCGCGGAAGGAATCTCGCGCCGGTCGCGGCCGCCGCCCGGGCGCCGGTGTGGAAGCTCGGGAGAGACTTCGACGTCGAGACCGTCGAGGTCGACGACGACGGTCGGCTGCTGAGGTTCCGCGACCCCGAGACCGAGGCGGTGGTCTCGGGGCGCGTGTCCCTGCATGGCGGGCGAATCGCCGACAATGCGGCGCTTGCGTACGCAGCCCTTCGTGGTCGCGGCATCGAGCCCGAGGAGGCGGCCGGTGCACTCGCCGCCCTCGACGCCCTCGACCGCCGCCTCCACCTCGTGGGTGTGGCCCGTGGCGTCCGCGTGTTCGACGACTACGGCAAGCACCCCGAGGCCACGGCGGCCAGCCTCGATGCGGTGCGCGAGCTGCGTCCCAAACGCGTGCACGTCGTGTACGAGCCGCACCTCCATGCAGACGTGCGGCGCTGGGGTCGACAATGGGCTCGCGCACTTGCCCGCGCGGACTCGTGCATCGTGTTGCCCGTCGACATGCGCACGCGCCTGGCACCGACGCGCCTCGCCGCGCCGACCTGGCCGACCGACGTCGGTCTGCGCGCCGACCTGCCCGAGCGCCGGGACGAGGCGCTCGCCCTCCTCGTGGAGCGCTGTGCGTCGGGTGACGTGGTGGTGATCAGCGGGGCGCACCCGGACCTGACGACGCTCGCCGAGTCGCTCGTGGCCCGACTGGAGTAGGACCGGCCGGTCAGGGCCGCTCGCGTCGGACGCGCCGCAGGGCGCGCAGCGGTCGGGTCAGCTTCCACGACGCGGACGCCCAGATCTTGAACAGCTCGCGCTGGACACGGGCGCGCTCCCATTCCGCCTGTCGGCCGCGTTGCTCGAGCTCGAAGTTGCGCTGCTCGAGGGCGGCGAGCGTCCTGGCAACGTCGGGCTCCAAGGTCATGAGCGGTCGTTGCCCGAGCACGGATCGGTACAACGCCACGAGCTGCGTCGCATGGGCGCGGGCCGCGTGATGGCGACCGACCAGCTCTCGGCCGAGCTGACCGAGCGTCCGGTCGTAGCGGGAGAGCTCCTCCACGACGCTTTCGAGCGTGGTGGCCGCGCCCGCCGCGGGTGTGAAGCCGCACGCCTCGAGCTCGGGATAGCGCTCGGCGGTGACGAAGCCGGCGCCCCCCGACTCGTCGAGCACGAACGTGGCGCGGGCCAGGGCCATGGACTCGAGCGCCGTGCGGCCGACTCCGAAGACGATGTCGGCGCGCATCATGGCCTCGATGTGGTCGGCCGTGGGCTCGATCCCCGCGTGCACCTCCAGGCGCGTGCCGTGCCGGCGACACGCGTCCTCGAGCACCCCGACACGTGACGAGAGGTTGCGGGCGATGGCGACCGCAAGGAGCGGGCGCTCGTTGATCGGCACCCGGTGGAGCTCCGCCGCGCTCATCTCCACCGGTTGGTGGAGGCGGTGCACCGGCACCCGGTCAGCCAGCTGCGACGCTCGCAGCCGCGACGTCACGGAGTCGTTCAGGCCCACCAGCGCGGCCGGCGCGGCGAGCTCGGGGGGATCCTCGATGTCGATCGTCCACGAATGGGACACGAACACCATCGGCGTGTCGGGAAGCTGCGCCCGTGCCGCCAGCGCGGCAGATGCGTGTTGTGCATGGATGACATCGACGGGTCCGACCGACGACAGGTCCTCGTGGATCCGGCAGCCGAGCCCGGCGAGGCGATCCGCCACCCTCCCGACCTGGAAGGCCCACGCATGCACCTCGTGCCCGAGCTCGAGGAGCTCGTCCACGACCGTCTCGAGGTAGCTCTCGCTGCCACCGCGGACGTCGAGGGACTGGTTCGTGCAGAGGATGCGCACCGGCGAGATCGTAGAGACGGCCGCGCGCTCAGATCTCGAGGGCTGGAACCGGCCACCGGCGCATGCGGTACGGCAGCAGCGTGGCCAGGCCACCGAGCTGCAGCGCGAGGTGCTCGGTCGTCAGGTCCTCGAGCGCGCCCTTCGCGTCGTCGGCGAGCGTCGCACTGTCGGCGACCGTCTCGAGCTCGGCGACGATGCGTTCGATGCCCTCGAGCTCGAAGCGATACCGGGCGGCGTGCTCGCCCTCCCAACGCACGTCCTTGATGAACACGAACCCGGGTCCGAGGCGGTAGTAGCAGAGGCCCGGCTGGTGGAAGTGCCTCCACTCGGCGAGGTTCACCGAGGTCTGCTCACCCGGCACCGGTCCGGGTGGCGCGAGGTGGATGAGCAGACGCGCGTCGAGGCCCTCGTCGATGATGCCGTGCCACGCGACCGGGACGCCGAAGGACGCGGCGTCGCGCAGCAGGCGTACGAAGGCCAGCGTCGCTCGAGGCTCGTCGCCGGAGAGCCGGACCGCGTCGCGAAGGCGGAAGCCGCGCGCACCACCGTCGATGGCAGCAGCGACGTCGTAGCCGACCGCCGCTTCGGGACCGCCGAGCTCGAGGACCTTCCCGACCGATGCGCTGGCGCTATCGCCAGTGGTCAACGGGGACTCTCGCGGGGACGTCCGTCGTCGCCAGTGCAACGGCGCGGCCGGCGTCGACGAACACGAGCCCCTCCGCTGCGAGCCATCCGAGCCACTCTTCGATCTCGGCGGTGTTCGTGGGGAGGTCGAGGCGGGCGAGGCGGCGCGCCAGCGACTCGGCTCCGTGACCATCGGCGAGGAGCTGGTACCCGACGACGCGCCACGGCTCGCGCAACACGTGCTCGGTCTGTCGACGGTGCGCCCGCCGGTCGGAGATCACGAGCTCTTCGCCGACGACCTCGTGCGTGAGGGTGGAGCTGAAGTACGCGTCTTGCCAGGTCTTGACGCCGTCATGGACCGCCCGCTCGACGTCGGACCCGATGCCGGCGTTCGGCGTGTCGAACACGAACACGAGATCCATGAGCTCCCGTGTGGGCAGGTTGTAGACGTGGTGGTAGAACGACGCCGGCACTCGCAACCCGAACCCGAGCTCCGGCCGCTGGTGGTAGGGGCTGAAGCGCTCCAATGCGATGCGTGTCGCGACGCGGGGTGGCTGGAGGTGATGCAGGTTCGGCATCTGCTCGATGATCGGCAGGTAATCCGAGGGCTCCTCGTCCGGGAAGCCGTAGAGGAGGTTCCACGGTGCGGTGACACGGAAGTCCTCGCAGTCGCGCAGCAGCCGGACGTTGGACACGCCGTCCACTCCCTTGTCCATGATCTTGAGCACGCGCGTCGACAGGCTCTCGATGCCGGGCTGGATGTGCACGACGCCGGCATCGGCCAGGGCGCGGACGTGCTCGCGGCGGAGGTTCGACTTGACCTCGTAGTGCACGCGCAGGTCCCAGCCGGTTTCGGCGAGGCTGGGCAAGAGCGTCGCGATGTACTCGGTGTCCATGATGTTGTCGACCATCACGACGTCGAGGATGCGATGACGCCGCACGTCGTCCTCGATCTCCGCGAACACCCGCTCCGGGGGCTTGCTGCGGAACTCCATCGTGGAGCCGTTGAGGCCGCAGAACGTGCAGTGCTTGCGCGCGCCCCACCAGCACCCCCGCGCGGCCTCGTGCACGAGCTTCGGCTCGAGGTACTCGCGCACCGGCCCGCCGTCGATGGCGGCGAAGAAGTCGTCGAAGCTTGCCCGCGGCACGCGGTCCATGGTGAGCGCATCCGGCAACGGCGGGTTCGCAACGCTCTCGCCGGCGCGCCACCAGCTCAAGCCGCCGACCTTGCTCAGCGCATCCTCGGTCGCGCCGGCTTCGAGCGCGGCGAGGAGCCCGACAAGCGCCCGCTCCCCTTCACCGCTGACGACGTAGTCGAGCATGCGGAAGTTCCGGTGGAGCGCCGCACCCATGGGCCCGTCACAGTTGCCGCCGCCCATGACCACGACGACGTCGGGTCGACGGCGCTTCAGCTCGGCCGCGAGCGCGAGCGAGGGCACGTTCTGCATGAAGGTGCTTGTGAGGCCGACGACGTCGGGCTCGAAGGCGAGCACCTCGTCGGCCGCGAAGCGGATGAAGCTCGGCGCGACCGCGCGCATCTTCTTGGCGGGGCCGTCGTTCACGAGCGGGGTCTTCGGATGGGCGAGATAGCGCTCCTCGGGCCACGACTCGTCCACGTAGAGCGCGGACGTGAACACGAAGTCGCCGAGACCGTGGAAGAGCCCGTCCTCGACGACATCGGAGTAGTCGTCGGGGGTGACGTCGCCCCCGGTGTGCTCGAGCACGTACTCCGCCCAGTGGATGTTGGCGTAGTAGGTGTCAACGTGGTCTTCAGGGCGCGCCGCACGCACCGCCTCGGACAGCAGGCTGAGCTGGAGCGACGGGAGGTCGAGTGACTGCCAGGGCATGCTCACAAGACACAGGCGCATGGAGAGTCCTCGAGTACTGGTGGATGCCTACCCGCGAGCAACCTGGCCCGGACGGTGCCGGGCCAGGTTACGCGGGTTTCGACCTGTGGCTAGCGGGACTCGCTGGCCTCGGCGAGGATCTCGGTCTCCGTCGCGAGGAGCTCGTCCTCACGGGACGGGTCGTCCTCGTCGGGTGGGCGCAGGCCGGGCGTCACCATGACACCTGGCCGCTGGTTCTTGACGGCGATCTTCTCAAGCGGCATGAGTCCTCCGGAGTCGGTGCTTGCTGGGGCGCACGCTAGTCGGTCGCCGCCGGGCCATGCGATACCCCCCTTCCAGCGAACCGAGATCGGCCACGCGCACGCCGGAGAGATCCTCGCCATCGAACTCCGATTGGACTGCGCCGACGACCGCGCGACAGAGTCCCCGCTCCTCGAACACGATCTCGTCTGCGCTGATGGTGAACTTGCGGCCCGGGAGCTCGATGTTGTGCGCCGTGAAGTGCATCTACGTCCTCCGAGCCCGAGAGTAGGCTGCCGGTGTCAGCCCTGGCCGGTCCTTGCTACCGACAAGTAGCGTCGGTGGCGAGATGGACTTCACGGACACCCCGGACGAGGCGCGCTTTCGCGCCGAAGTGCGTTCGTGGCTCGCGGTGCACCTGAGCGGCGAGTTCGCGGAGCTCGGAGGCCGGGGCGGACCGGCCGACGAGAGCGGTTGGGACACGCGCGTCGAGTGGGAGAAGCTGCTCGGTCGGGATCGCTGGCTCGGCATCTCGTGGCCCGAGGAGTACGGCGGCCGCAACGCCTCCTTCGCCGAGCAGGTGATCTTCAACGAGGAGTACGCCAAGGCCGACGCCCCCGCGCGCGTGAGCTTCTTCGGCGAGGGCCTCTTTGCTCCCACGCTGCTCGCCTACGGCACCGACGAGCAGAAGCGGCGGTTCCTCCCCAAGATCCAGTCGGTCGAGGAGTTGTGGTGCCAGGGCTACTCCGAGCCCAACGCCGGCTCCGACCTTGCCAACGTGGCCACGCGCGGCGTGCTCGACGGCGACCAGTGGGTCGTGAACGGGCAGAAGGTCTGGACCACGCTGGCGCATCGATCGCAGTGGTGCTTCTGCGTCACCCGCACCGATCCCGAGTCGCACGGGCACCACGGTCTCTCGTACCTCTTGATCCCGATGGACCAGCCCGGGATCGAGGTGCGTCCCCTCAAGCAGATGACGGGGACGGCGGAGTTCAACGAGGTCTTCTTCACCGACGCGCGTACCGACAAGGCGAACTTGCTCGGCGAGGTGAACGACGGGTGGAAGGTCGCGATGGCCACGCTCGGCTTCGAGCGGGGCACAGCGTTCCTCTCGCAGCAACTCGCGTTCCAGCGCGAGCTCCAGGAGCTGATCGAAGTCGCGCAAAAACGCGGTGCAACCGCCGAACCGGTCATCCGTCAGGAGCTCGCCGACTCGTACATCGGTGTGCAGATCATGAAGTACAACGGCATGCGCATGCTCACGGGTCTCGTGAAGAAGGGCGTGCTCGGGCCGGAGTCGAGCATCGGCAAGCTCTACTGGAGCAACTGGCACCGCACGCTCGGGGAGCGCGCGATGCACGTGCTCGGTGCCGACGGAGCCATCATCGAGAAGTCTGAGCCGGGCGCGTACGAGCTCGACGAGCTCCAACGCAGCTTCATGTTCAGCCGCTCGGAGACCATCTATGCGGGCTCCAGCGAGATCCAGCGCAACATCATCGGCGAGCGGGTGCTCGGGCTCCCGCGCGAACCGAAGTGAGAGAGTGATGAATCGTCGCGGCCGCGAGCGAAGCGAGCAGGGGAGCGAGTGGCCGCGGGACGAGCATCGGGCAGCTTTGCTGCTCGACGCTCACGAGACGGCGCCTGCGCCGTCGACCAAAGAGTTGGTTCCCGGCCCGCAACGAGCGAGCCGATAGAGGAGGAGTTGTTGTGAACTTCGCGTTCTCGGAAGAGCAGGACCAGCTGCGTGACGCAGTGGGCAAGTTCATGGAGTCGAAGTCGCCCTCGAGTGAGGTGCGCCGGCTCATGGAGACCGGGGAGGGCTTCGACCCCGCCGTGTGGAAGCAGATGGCCCAGGAGCTCGGACTCCAGAGCCTGCACCTCCCCGAGGCGCACGGCGGACAGGGCTTCACGTTCGTCGAGCTCGGCATCGTGCTCGAAGAGATGGGCAAGGTGCTGCTCTGCGCGCCGTACTTCTCGACGGTGTGCCTCGCGGCCAACGCGATCATGAACGCAGGAACGGATGCGCAACAGGGTGAGCTGCTCCCTGGCATCGCGTCGGGCGACACGATCGCAGCGCTGGCGTTCACGGAGCCCAACGGCAAGTGGGACGCGGCCGGGATCACCATGGAGGCCAAGGGCAAGGGCGACGCCTGGACACTCGAGGGCACGAAGATGTTCGTGCTCGACGGCCACACCGCCAACACGATCGTCGTGGTTGCGCGTCAATCTGGGACCACCGGCGACGACGGCATCGGGTTCTTCGTGGTCGACGGCGACGCCAAGGGCTTGACGCGTACGCCGCTCGCGACGATGGACCAGACGCGCAAGCAAGCGCGTCTCGACTTCTCCGGCGTCGCCGCGCGTCCTCTCGGCGAGGTCGGCAAGGGGTGGGCCGCACTCTCGAAGACCCTCGACCAGGCCGCAGTGTGCCTGGCGAACGAGATGGTCGGCGGCGCGCAGCGGGTGCTCGACATGGCCGTCGAGTACGCCAAGGTGCGAGTGCAGTTCGGCCGGCCAATCGGATCCTTCCAAGCGATCAAGCACAAGTGCGCCGACATGCTGCTCGAGGTGGAGTCGGGCAAGTCAGCCGCGTACTACGCGGCGTGGGCGGCCGCCGAGGACAACGAGGAGCTGCCCGTCGTCGCGAGCCTGGCCAAGGCCTACTGCTCCGACGCCTACTTCCATGCCGCAGCCGAGAACATCCAGATCCACGGCGGGATCGGCTTCACGTGGGAGCACGACGCGCACCTCTACTTCAAGCGGGCCAAGAGCTCCGAGATCCTGCTGGGAGACGCCACCTATCACCGGGAGCTGCTCGCACAGCGCATCGGCATCTAGCCCAGCCGAGATCCGGCCGCCGACGCCCAGGAAAGGTGGAAGCGCGGCTTCAGCCAAACCCTCTTTTCTCCGATGAATCTCGGGCATGGGAGGAGGGGTGATGAGCGCATTCGCAGAGGACCTCGTGCGCCGGAGCGCCGTCGGTCTCGTGCTGACCGCGCTCGTGCTCGCGATCCACACTTCGCTGACTTGAACGAGCGTGAGCGCCGCGGGTACCCGCGGCGCAGCGAGTGGGGCCAAAGCGGCCCGGGCGCGAAGCGCCAGGAGCGGAGAGGTTGAGCACCTGGGCCGACTACAGCCGGTGACAGACTGGATCGCCATGGCCGTTCTCGTGACCGTGCTCGCTGTCGTCATGGCGCTGCTGGCTGTCCTCGTCGCCGGTCTGCTGCGAAGCCACGCGGAGATTCTGCGCGCACTGCACGGCCTCGGCGCGGGTCTCGATCCCGATGCCGAGGGCGACGCCACGCCGACGCACCTCGGTGTCACCGTGCCCCGCCCACGCGCCGAGCCGCGCGCCGCGGCCGACGTGAGCGGTACCACGCCGTCAGGCGACGCGGTGAGCGTCTCGATCTCAGGCGCTCGCCACTCGACCCTGCTCGCATTCCTCACAACCGGTTGCACGACATGTGCCGACTTCTGGTCAGCGTTCGCGAACCCCGACGGGTTGCGTGTTCCTGGAGACGCGCGCCTGCTTGTCGTCACCAAGGGTGAAGAGGCGGAAAGTGTGACGCGCGTGCGCAAATTCGCACCACGGGACCTCTCGGTGGTGATGTCGAGCGAGGCATGGGACGCGTACGACGTGCCGGTTGCTCCGTACTTCGCCTACGTGGACGGGCCGACGAGCGCCATCGTCGGCGAGGGGGCGGCGATGACGTGGGAGCACCTCGTCGGGATGATGGAGCAGGCCATCGCCGACGCAGGGCTCAGCACGAGCGGCCGCGGCGGGCGGCGGCGTCGGGCGGGCGGCCGGGCGCGGGAGGCGCGCGCGGATGCCGATCTGCTCCGCGCCGGCATCGAGCCCGGGCACCCGAGCCTCTATCCCACGAGTGAGGACGATCTCCATGACTCGGGCGGTCCCGAGTGAGCGAGATCGAGGCGCACGGCCTCGCCGTCGACCTCCCTGCTGGTTGGGAGGGTCGGGTGTTCCGCCGTGCCGAGGCCGGAGAAGTGCAGGCGGCAGGGGTCGTCGGAGCGTCTGCGCCGCCAGGGGAGCTGACCTTTCCCGTCGTGCACGTCGCATCGATTCCGATCCCCAACGACGCGGCTGACTACGGCAGCGACCTGGTCGAGTCGCTCGGTCCTGACGACGCGTTCATCGTGCTCAAGGAGTTCGAGCCGGCCGACGCCACACAACCGTTGTTCGCGCGAGCAGGCATGCCTGAGCTGGCGCCCGAGGACTTCGACCCTGCGGGTCTCCAACGCCAGCTGTCCGGCCAGGCGGGTCGGCAAGAGTTCTTCCACGAGGCCGGTCGCGCGTTCTGCGTGTATGTGGTTCTCGGGAGCTACAGCCGCCGGAACGAGGTGGTACCCGCCGTCAACGCGGTGCTCGCCGGCATCCGCATCGATCCAGGTGCCGCGGGGTGAACGCCGCGGCCGGCCCGTTCATGATCGCGGCGACACTTCTCGGTCTCGCGGGAGCGTTCAAAGCGGCGTCGCCACGCGACACCGCCAACGCGCTTCGCGGCGTCGGGTTGCCCGGCGCGCCGTGGTTGGTCCGCGCCGGCGGCGCGTTCGAAGCGGCGGTTGGCGCGTACGCGATCGTCGAAGGCGACCGGCTCGGTGCCGCGCTGGTCGCGGTGTCCTACCTCCTCTTCGCCGGGTTCGTCGCGATCGCCCTTGGCCGAGGCGTTCCCATCGCGACGTGCGGGTGCTTCGGCAAGGCCGACACGCCACCGAGCCTCGTGCACGTGGGGTTCGACCTTGCTGCGGCGGGCGCAGCGATCGCGGTCGTCGTCGACCCCACCGCCGGGATGGCTGACACCGTGGCGGATCAACCGCTCGCGGGTGTGCCGTACGTGCTGCTCGTGATCACCGGGACGTTCCTCGCCTTCCTTGCGCTCACGGCACTCCCACGCACGCTGGCACTTGTGCGCGAGGCTCGAACGGCATGACCGAACGCAGCAGGGGCGTCGGCGTCGCCAACTGGCTCGTCTCCAAGACGAGCGGCCTACTGGATTCCCGACTGTCGCGGCGCAGCTTCATCTCGCGTGCGACCCTCGTCGGCACCGCCGTTGCGGCCACCGGCTGCAAGGTGATCACGAAACAAGGTGCGCCGTACACGCGCATCACCGACTGTCCGGGCGGGACGCTGTGCCGTGACGGTTACACCGAGTTCTGCTGCGTCATCAACAAGGGAGTGAACGCGTGCCCGCCGAACACGATCTCCGCCGGATGGTGGCGCGCTGACTACTCGGTCTACTGCAACGGCACCCGCTACTACATCGACTGCAACGAGGTGTGCTGTGGACCTCGGCGCGGTGACGGCTTCTGCGCCGGGTGCTCACCGTGCCGGTGCGCCGCCGGGTGTCACACCCGCAAGGTGCACTGCAACTACTTCCGATACGGCCAGTGCAACCAGCACGTCGGCAGCGTGGGCCCGATCGCCTGCCGCATGGTCACGTGCGTGCCGCCGTACAACCTCAACATCGGGTGCAGCCCGTCGGGCGCCGTCGACAACTCGACCGCGGGCCACTACACCGACTGCAGCAAGTACACGCCTCCGCCACCTCCCCCGCCGGTACCCGTGCTCCTCGCGGTCGGTTCGGCCGCCACCGACGGTGCCGGCGCGATGGTCGTGGCCGCGAGAGGTTCCGACGCGGCCGTCTGGACGACGCGGTGGGACGGCACGACGTTCGGTGCGTGGGAGTCCCTCGGGGGGACCGTGTCGTCTCGGGTCGCCATCGCCTTGATGGGCGGGACGACCCTCGCAGCCGCCAAGGACAACGCGCGGCGCATGATCTGGGCGCTGCACGACGGCACCGCCTGGTCGGCCTGGCAGCCGTTCGACGGCGAGATCGCGTCCGATCCCCTGCTCGTCAACGTTGGCTCGGTCGTGGTCGCCGTCGCCCGCGGCGTGAACGGTGTCGTGCACTTCCGAGCCTGGGACGGGACGCAATGGGCGCCGTGGTCGGGTACGAGCGGCGTCACCCTCTCCGATCCGATGGCCACGCCGACAGGAACGAATGCCGCGCTCACGACCCGCGGAGTCAACGGCGTGCCGCACCATGCCGTGCTCACTGAGACCGGTTGGGGGGGTTGGACCGGGCTGAGCGGTGTGATCTCGAGCGACCCGGTCGTCGTCACGAAGGGCTCGGGCGCGCTGCTCATCGCGCGTGGGCTGAACTATCGGTTGTTCGCGCACGGCATCGCGACGACGCCGAATGGATGGGACACGCTCCCCAACATCATCGCCACCTCTGAGCCGGCAGGGTGCGAATTCGGCGGCGAGGTTCACGTGTTCGTCCGGGGGACCGACTACGCGGTCTGGTGGATCCACGGTGACGCCGGCGCATGGTCGGCGTGGACGAGTCTCGGCCTCGACGCGCGATCGAGCCCGGTCGTCGTCTTCGACGGGACCGCGATCAATGTGTTCGTGCTCGGGAGCGACTCCGAGCTCTGGTATCAACGCTGGGACGGCGCCACGTGGACGGGCTGGGCGTCGGTGACCGGTCTGACGATCGCTCCGGCCAAGGGCTACGCGTAGGAGTGGAGCTCGTCGCCGCGTTCCTGGTGGTCGGGCTCGTCGTAGCGATCGCAGCGGTGTTCGTGGTGCGCGAGGCCGGTCGCCTGGCGCGCAAGCCCCCGCCGGCGTTGTTCGACGCCGAGGACGCGTACGAATGGATCGTGGAGCATGTGCCTGACGATGTCGCGGCGACGCTCACAACCGGTGACGTGCGGCGCATCCTCGACCTCCAGATCGAGTTCTTCGAACGGCACGGGGTGTCTCCGAACGGTACGACTACCTCGCCCGACGGGCCTGTAGTCGTCGGTGGCGCCGAGCAGGTCGCGTACATCGTCGAGCGATCGGCCGAGACGGGCGAAGCGTTCATCCCCGAGCAGGTGCACGCGGTCGTCGAGACGCAGCTCGCCTATCTGCGTGAGATCGGCGCCATCGGGCCGCTGGCCACGCCTGCCGACCAGGACGAGCCCCCAAGTCCACCGCGCGGCTGACGCCCGCGTGCTACAACCGCTTCACCAGAGAAGGGAGGTGGTCCACACATGCATGATCGTTACGGGACCCTGGAGGTGCGCGGCCGCTAGGCCACACACCGGCTGGACCGCTTGGCGGAGTTCCACCGCCGCACCGGCACCACATCCGGCGGGGACCGGTCCCTCCCGCGAACACGGACGGTGCACACACAGCCTTCATCGAGTTGGGCGGGGCGTTCCAGCGCCCCGCCCGCTCGCGTCCGCCGCAGCGGAATGGCCAGAGCGAGCGACCGCGAGCCGGGTATCCCGGCGAGCAGCGAGCGTGGCCGAGCGGCCCGGCCCGAAGGGCCAAGAGCGGAATGTAGGTTGGGCGCGATGGAGAAACCGGCGCGGTTCGAGCACGTTCGCTTTCTTGGTGACAAGCGCAACCAGCGGGTGCACGACCTCGACGCCCTCGACGATCCCGCGGTGGCCGAGAAGGTCCAAGACCTGCTCGCGTCCGAGCAGTTCGCCACGTTCGGCCCCGACACCCTCGCCGAGGCCCGCAACCGGGGCTATCGCCCCTAGGGCGCTTTGAACATGCCGGGGAGCTCGTTCTCGGTGAGCTGGAGGCGGGCGGCGAACGACTCGTCGGTGAGCGCGGGCTCGCTCGCCGTCGCAGCAGGATCGGCCGGTAGACCCTCGAGTTCCACCCACGACGTACACCCGCCGTACTTCTCGCGCCACGGCACCGTGATGGGCTCGAGCAGGCGGTGCGCACGCAGCGCGAGCACCCACAGCGGATCACGGCGCTTCCAGCTCAACCGTGACTCTGCGTAGTCGACAGTCCAGATGAAGCGCGACGCAAGCTTGGCCAGGTCGTCGGGATCCGTGAGCGTGGCCATGGCAACCACGTCGGCCCAGCCCTCCACTCGTATGCTCCGGTCGCTGGGTGCCACCGCGGTCGTCTCGTCGACCCAGTGTTGGTACGCAGGCTTGACGAGCTCGCGCTTCTGGTGCTCGGCCGTCGGATACAGCCACAGGCGCGTCGCGTGCAGGTCGAAATGGCGGCCGTCCTCGTGCAACCCGCCCTTGCGAACGTCGAGGATCTGCTCGCCCGAGAGCAGTGCGCGTACGACGACGGCCCACTCCTTGAATGCGGGGATCGTCACATGGTCGAGACTACTTTCCGTCCGGACGATCGCTACTTCTCCGCGACCCGACGGTAAAGGTCGGCCAGCTCGGCACCGGCGCGATCCCAGGTGTACCTCGTGACGCGCTCGCGCCCGCGGGCGATGAGCTGGGCGCGCACGTCGTCGTCAGCGAGGACCGTGCCCAACGCGTCGGCGAGCGCGTCGACGTCGGCTGGATCGGGCAGGAGGGCGGCGTCGCCCAGCACCTCGGGTAGCGCGCCGGCATTCGACGCGACCACCGGGATGCCAGCTTGCATGGCCTCGAGCGGGGGGTGACCGAAGCCCTCGTAGATCGACGGGTACGCGAGCACCGTCGCGCCAGCGAGAAGGTCGACGCGGTCGTCGTCGTCGACGTACCCGAGCCTGAGGATCCGGTCGCCGTGGCGCGCGTCCGCGACCGCAGCGTCGAACTCCTCGACGCCCCAACCATCCGGACCCGCGACCACCAGTACGAGACCTGCGTCGTTGCCCGCCGCCTCGTCGAACGCGCGCACGAGATTCGGGAGGTTCTTGCGGGGTTCCACCGTGCCGATCGTGAGCACGTAGCGCTCCGTGCCGGCCAAGCGGTGACCCCGGGCCGGATCACCCCCGGCCGACGGCACCAGCCCGCTGTAGACGCGTACGAGACGATCGGGCTCGACGTCGAAGTGCTCTCGCACCTCGTTGGCGATGAAGTCGCTCACCACGTGGATCACCGCGCCGCGGTCGAGCGCCAGCCGGATGTAGCGCGGGAACGTGAGGGTGTCAGGGGTGCTGAGCTCTGGGTACCACACGAAGGTGAGATCGTGAATCGTGGCGATGACCGGTGCGCGCGCGGGGGGCGCTACGAAGTTGGGTGCGTGCACCACGTCGACGTTCCCCGCCCAGAACTCGGCACGCGGAATTGGAGCGTGACGCCACAACATGCGCGTCAAACGAGCCGGAAGGTGGCGTGTCCGGGCGCGCACGTGCCGGGGCACCTCGTAGGCGAGCTGCTCGCGACCCCTCAGCGTGATGGCGAACGCGGTGACGTCGAGGTCCTCGCGCGCCGCGAGCGTCTCGAGGAGGTTCTCGACCATCTGGCCGACGCCGGTTCGGGGCCCGAGGAGCGCGGTGGCCTCGACGCCGACTCGGAGACGTCCAGGATCCCGCACGGCGTCAGGATTCAGATCTCGAGCGGTTCGTGCTCGATCTGCTCCGCGAGTCGGGCGAAGGCCTCTTCGTCCGGGATGCCGGCTCGCATGCGCGCGACGAGGAGCATGGCCATCGCGGCCGTCGAGGCCGACGCGCCCGCGATGAAGCCGAGCTCCACACGGGTGAAGACGTTGTCACTCGCGAGAGCGGCTACCGCCGCGAATGCGGCGATGCCGACCAGCCAAGCCAGCAGGACTCGTGAGTGACCCATCAATGCGATCAACGCCTGCGCGAGCGTGAGCGCCAGGATGAACAGCCCGCTTCCTGCCGCGAGCAGGGCGAGGTCCTGATGACCGAGGTTGAACTTCTCGCCGAAGAGGATCTCGCCGACCGGTGGCCCGAGCGTGCCGCCCGCGACCACCCCTATCGCGCCGATGGCCACCACGATCACCACCAGCTTGCGCAGCCCGGTACGAAAGTCGTCATGACGGCCCGCGCCCGCGAGACCAGCGAGCTTGGGCAGCAGCGCGGCCTGCACGGCCTGGAACAGCAGGATCGGGATCCGCGCGAGGAACACGCCGGCAAGGAAGTTGGCGACCGCCTTGTCTTGTGAATCCTTCGCCAGGAGGAGCGCGCCGAGGAACGGCGCGTACCCCAGCACTTGCGCCGAGAGCGACCCGAAGAAGAGATACCCGAGGTTGGTCGAGAGCTCCGACCAGGGCGCGTCGGGACCCGGCGCGATCAGACCGTGTTCGCGCGACAGCGCAATGACTGCGGCAATCGCAGGCGGTACCGCAAGGCAGAGCCCGTACAACGCAGGGTCGTCGACGCCGGCCGCGGCCAGCCCGATGCACGGCACCAGACGAATGACGCCCTCCGCACCGATGATCAAGCTGTACGACCCGAAGCGTTCGTTGCCCGACAGCGTGCCGCGTGCGAGGTGCTGCACGCAGTAGGTGAACAACGCGATCACCAGACATGCGGCCAACCCGCTGCTGCCCTTGAACAGGTCGTCGACGAGCGGCGTACCCAGCGCCGCTGCACCAGCCAGAAGAGCGAGCGTGATCGTGAGGATGAGTGCGGCGAGCGCGGCCCGGCGCACCACCGGTCCACCACCAACTCCCTTGACCCGGCGGTCGGCGAGCGCGCGGCCGACCTCTTGTTCCAAGGGGAGGAAGAAACCGGGTGCGAGCACGAACACGAGCACCCACAGCGCGTTGACGGCCTTGTAATCGGAGTGACCGAGAGCTCGGAACGTAAGGATCTGGAAGCCGTACGCGCTGAGTCCGGCGATGAGCAGGCCCGCGCCGACCACGAACGTGCCCTCCGGCATGGGTCGCCGGGCCGCCTCGATCAGGCGCTGTGTGCGTTGTGCCATGTGATCAAAGCCGTTCCCGCAGCAGGGCCCAAAGGGCGATGCGAGCATAATGGCCCGACCGATGAGCACCCGGATGCTGTTGATCCTCGCTGCGCTCTGCGCCGTGGCGATCCTGGTGGCGTCGGCAGTCAAGCTCTTCACGCTCTCCTCGCCCTGAATCCTCGTCGCAGCCCTCTTCGTGGCCGATACTTGCGGTGTCCACATGCCCCACCGACCGTGGAGAGGAGCCCTTGGCTGACCAGTTCGATGTCGTCGTCCTCGGCGGGGGACCGGGGGGCTATGCCGCCGCGCTCTACGGCGCGGCAGCCGGTCTTCGCATCGCGCTCGTCGAGGAGCAGCGGGTAGGAGGGACTTGCCTGCACCGCGGGTGCATCCCGGCGAAGGAGCTCCTCCAGACCGCCGAGGTGCTGCGCACGGTGCAGAGCGCGAAGGAGTTCGGCGTCGAATCGAGTGACCCGACGCTCGACCTGCGCACGAGCCAGGCGCGCAAGCAACAGGTGATCGACCGCCTGACCAAGGGCCTCGAGACGTCGTTGAAGGGGCGCGAGGTCACGGTGATCGCCGGCACCGGCACTGTGGCGGACGCCGCGGCGCGTCGCGTGTTGGCGTCAGACGGCACCGAGGTCGAAGGCAGAGCGCTCGTGCTCGCAACCGGATCGGCGGCGCGCTCGTTGTCGGGGCTCGACTTCGACGGGTCGCGCATTTTGTCGTCGGATCACGTGCTCGAGATCGAAGAGACGCCGCAGCGCGTGGCGATCATCGGCGCCGGTGCCGTGGGATGTGAGTTCGCGTCGATGCTCGCCGACTACGGATCCGAGGTCACGCTGCTCGAGGCGCTGCCGCGCATCCTTCCGGGTGTGGACGCCGAAGTGTCGGTTGCCCTCGCCCGCGCGTTCCGCCGCCGCAGCATCGTCGCGCACGCCGGCGTTCGCGTCACGAGCATCGAGGGAACTCGCGAGCTCGCGCTGACCTTCGAGGGACCGGAAGGTGCTATGACAGCGACTGTCGATCAGGTGATCGTGAGCATCGGACGAGGGCCGCGCACACAGGGGATCGGTCTCGAGAGCTCGGGCGTGGAGCTCGATGCGAACGAGTTCGTGCGCGTGAACGAACACATGCAGACCGCGGTACCAGGGGTGTACGCCGTGGGCGACGTGGTCAACACGCCCCAGCTCGCGCATGTGGCGTTCGCCGAAGCGATCGTCGCGATCAAGACGGTGCTCGGCGAAGAGGTTCGGCCGATCGAATACGAGAAGGTGCCCTGGGGCATCTACTGCCACCCCGAGGTCGCCTTTGTCGGGTTGACCGAGGAGCAAGCACGGGAGCGCGGCCATGACGTGGTGACCGCGGTGCAACGCTTCGTTGGTTCGGGTCGTGCGCTGATCCTCGGCGAACCCGAGGGCATCGTGAAGGTCGTTTCTGAGCGCGACGGCGCCATCCTCGGCGTGCACATCGTGGGGCCGTGGGCGACCGAGCTGATCGCCGAGGGCTACCTGGCGGTGAACTGGGAGGCGTCGGCCGACGAGATCGCGACGCTCATCCATCCGCACCCGACGCTGAGCGAGATGTTCGGCGAGGCGACGCTCGCCCTCACCGGACGGCCGCTGCATTGACTCGGGGAGGAGGAACCACGTGGACGTGACGATGCCGCAGCTCGGTGAGACGGTCACCGAGGGCATGATCACGCGCTGGTTCAAGCAAGCCGGGCAAACGATCGAGGCCGACGAACCGCTGTTCGAGGTCTCGACCGACAAGGTCGATTCCGAAGTGCCGGCACCGATGAGCGGCGTCGTGACGGAGATCCGCGTCCCTGAGGGTGAGACGGTCGCGGTCGGCACCGTGCTCGCGGTGATCGAGGACGCCGACGCGGCGCCGTCGACGCCGAGCACCGCTGAGGCACCAGCGGCTCCGGTGGTGGTCACGCCGCCCGCGTCCGCGCCACCCCCGGAGCCGGTCATTCCCGCGCCACCGCCGGAGCCGATCGCGCCGGCGCCGACGCCCGTGGAGCCGGTCATTCCCGCGCCGCCGCCGGAGCCGATCGCGCCGGAGCCGATCGCGCC
>JBBECS010000053.1:37630-91116 GCA_040881685.1 Acidimicrobiia bacterium
CGCCGGAGCCGATCGCGCCGGAGCCGATCGCGCCCGAACCGGTGGCCCCCGCGGCCACGGCCGCGCCGGAACCCGCGGTTCCGCCGGCGACTGCACCGGTTGCGGGCGGGCCTCCGCTCACCTCGCCGGTGGTGCGGAGGCTCATCGCCCAGCACGGCCTCGACCCGGCGTCGATCCAGGGGTCGGGCGAAGGCGGCCGCATCACCCGCCGCGACGTGGTCGCGGCTGCAGCTGCGCCGGGCTCGCCGTCGGCTGCGTCCCCACCGCCAGCACCCGCGCCGGCGCCTCCGAGCGAGGTCGCGGCCGAAGCGCCGGAGCCGCCATCCGTCGCGCCGGTCACACCGGTCGTGCCGATCGTCCCGGTGGTGCCCGTCGCGCCGACGCCCGTCACGCCGTCGCCCGTTGAACCTCCTGCGCCGCCCCCGCCCCCGGCGCCGCCGCCGCCTCCACCCGCGCCGGCACCGATCGCCACGCCCGAGCCGCCGCCCCCGCCGCAACCGCCGTCACCGCCGGCTTGGGGCACGATGCCGGCCGGTTCGCGCGGCGACGAGACCGTTGGCTTCACGAACATCCGTCGCCGAACCGCGGAGCACGTGATCCGCTCGAAAGCCACGAGCGCGCACGTCTACACCTCGATCCAGGTGGACTTCGAGCGGATCTCCCGCGTGCGCGAGGCGCGTCAGGCGGAATGGAAGCACAAGGAAGGCTTCTCCCTCACGTTCCTCCCGTTCATCTCGCGGGCCGTCGCTGACGCGATCGGCGAGTATCCGCACGTGAACGCGAGTGTCGTGGGCGACTCGCTCGTCGTGCACCGCGACGTGCACATCGCGATCGCCGTGGACCTCGACTTCGAAGGCCTCGTGGCACCGGTCATCCACAACGCCGACGGGAAGCGCTTGCCCTTCATCGCGCGTGAGATCCGCGACCTCGCCGAGCGCGCCCGGACCAAGCAGCTCCTCCCCGACGAGGTGATCGGCGGCACGTTCACGATCACGAACCCCGGACCGTTCGGCACGTTCCTCACCATGCCGATCATCAACCAGCCGCAGGTCGCGATCCTGTCCACCGACGCGGTCGAGAAGCGGGCCGGCGTGGTCAACGCCCCCGACGGTGAAGACGTCATCGCGGTCCGTCATCTCGGGATGCTCTCCCTCGCCTGGGACCACCGCGCCTTCGATGGCGCGTACGCCGCCGCATTTCTGCGCAGCCTGAAAGAGCGCCTCGAGACCCGGGATTGGAACGCCGAGCTCGATTGAACGTGTTACTAGGCTGAGATCGCGATGACATCGACGCTGCGGGTGCGGTGGCTTGGGCGGGTCTCGTACGCCGACGCCGACGCGCTCCAGCGTGGGCTGCACGAGCATGGGAACGACGATCACCTCTTGTTGCTCGAGCACCCGCACGTGTACACGCTGGGCACCACATCTCACGTCGAGCACGTGCTCACACCGCCGGCGAGCGTCGGTGCCGACCTCGTGCGCACTGATCGCGGTGGGGACGTCACGTACCACGGCCCGGGACAGCTCGTCGGCTATCCGATCGTCACACTTCCGGAGTGGCGCGACGGCTTGCGAGACGTGGTCGCCTACGTACGGCGCCTGGAGGACCTGTTGATCGCCGCGCTGGCGGACATCGGCGTTGCGGCGGAACGTCGCGAGCGACTCACCGGGGTCTGGGTGGGTGACGAGAAGATCGCCGCCATCGGGGTCAAGGTCGCGCGCGGGCGCACGCGCCACGGGTTCGCCCTCAACGTCGATCCCGACCTCGCGATGTTCGACCACATCGTGCCGTGCGGCATCCGCGACAAGGGCGTCACGTCGCTCCGTCGCCTGCTCGGCGCCGACGCGCCGATGATGGCCGCGGTCGTCGACGTCGTCGCCGAGCGCTTCGCCGAGGTGTTCGGGTACCCCGAGGTGGACCGGCAGGACGTCTCCCATGGTTTTGGCGTCGATAGCTGTCGCAGAGCGACACTCAGCGACGCCAAAAAAAGCCCGGGCATTCGGTTGTTGGGGCGGTTGGCGGACGCGGGGGTGGAGGTACCCGACCCGGATCCGGCGTTTCGGCGACCGGAGTGGATGCGCGTGCGGGCGGACCTCGGGCCGGGATACCGACAGACGAAGCGCATCATGCGCTCGCTCGATCTTCGCACGGTGTGCGAGGAGGCGGGCTGTCCGAACATCTACGAGTGCTGGGCTGAGCGGACTGCGACGTTCATGATCCTCGGCGAGCGCTGCACGCGTGCGTGCGGCTTCTGCCTCGTCGACACGCGCAAGCCGCTGCCGTTCGACGATGCCGAGCCGTCACGGGTCGCCGACGCGGTTGCCACGTTGGGCCTCCGCCACGCGGTCGTCACCAGCGTTGCCCGCGACGACCTGCCCGACGGTGGCGCCGGGGGATTCGCGGCCACGATCCGCGCGGTCCGCGCCCGTACCCCGGACACGACCATCGAGGTGCTCGTCCCCGACTGCAAGGGCGATCCCGCCGCCCTCGACGCGATCTTCGCGGCTCGTCCTGACGTGCTGAACCACAACCTCGAGACCGTGGCGCGCCTCCAACGGGCAGCGCGCCCGTCGGCCGGCTACGCCCGATCGTTGGCGCTGCTCGCGCGGGCCAAGGACGCCGGGCTGGTCACGAAGTCCGGACTCATCCTCGGCATGGGAGAGGAGGAACACGAAGTGCGCGGCGCACTTGCCGACCTGCGCTCGGTCGGCGTCGACATCGTCACGATGGGTCAGTACCTCCGACCATCCGCACAACATCTCCCCGTGGTGCGTTGGTGGCATCCCGAAGAGTTCGCGGCCCTGCACGACGCCGCCACTGCGCTCGGCTTCGTACACGTCGAGGCCGGGCCGCTCGTGCGCTCCAGCTACCACGCGAAGCGCGCGGCCGACGCCACGGCACCGACGCCCACCGGCGCGGCCGTCAGCGCCTGACGCGTGCCCGGCGCTAGCGAGCACGTCGACCGGCTCGCCCGGGCACGCGCCCGGATGGGGGAACTCGGTGTGGACGCGCTGCTCCTCTCGGTGGGTCCCGACCTGCCGTACTTCACCGGCTACGAGGCGATGCCCCTCGAGCGGCTGACGATGCTCGTGGTCGCTCGGGAGGACGACGCGGTGCTCGTCGTGCCACGGCTCGAGGCGCCGCGCGTGCACGATCAGCCGGATGCCTTCCGCATCGATGCCTGGAACGAGACCGACGACCCGATCGCTCGCGTGGCACATCACACTGCGGCGGCGCGGTCGGTTGCCATCGGGGACCACACATGGGCCCGCTTCGTGCTCGCCCTCCAGCGCGCGTTGCCTGGTGTGGAGTTCTCTCCTGCGAGCCAGATCACGGGACCGATGCGCGCCGTCAAGGATGAGGCCGAGGTGGACGCTCTCCAAGCGGCGGCGGGCGCGGTCGACGAGATCGCGGTTGCGATGCGGGCGCGCCCGTTTGCCGGTCGCACCGAGCGAGATGTGCACCGCGAGCTCGTGGAGCGCATGCTCGATGCCGGTCACGAACGGGCCAACTTCGCGATCGTGGGGAGCGGGCCGAACGCTGCGAGCCCGCATCACGAACCCGGCGACCGGGTCATCGCCGAGGGCGACGTCGTGCTCTGCGATTTCGGTGGAACGATGCGCGGCTACTGCTCAGACATCACCCGCATGTTCACCGTCGGAGAACCCGCGAGCGAGGTTCGCGACGCCTACGCCACGCTCGTCGAGGCGCAAGAAGCCGGCGTGCAGGCTGCTCGGGTCGGGACAACGTGCGAAGCCGTGGATGCGGCGCCGCGCCGCGTCCTTGCCGACGCTGGGTTCGCCGACGCGTTCGTGCACCGCACCGGTCACGGCATTGGCATGGAAGCGCACGAGGATCCATACGTCGTCGCCGGGAATCCCACCGAGCTCGTTGCCGGGCACGCGTTCAGCGTCGAGCCGGGGGTGTACTTCGCGGGCCGGTTCGGCCTGCGACTCGAGGACATCGTGGTGGCGACGGAGACTGGTCCTCGGCGACTGAATCGCGCGCCTCGCGACCTCGCCGTCGTCGGCTGAGCCATGCGCCGAGAGCGGGAATGAGGGCCGAGCTCGACGTCGGGACCGTGCTTCTCCAATGGGCGACCGGAGGGTTGCTCGCGGGATGGGTCACCACGCGCCATCGGGTCGTCGGGACCGGCTACGGATGGCTCGTGCGCGGCGCGTTCCTGGCGCTTGCACTCGGTGGAGTCGCGGCCGGCCTCGCCAACGATGGCGGAGGAACGGGGGCAACGGTCCGCGACGCGGCAGGGTTCGCGATGGCGGTGCTCGTCGCGGTCGCGCTCGTGGTGTCGGTGGTGCGCCGACGGTCCCCGGTCGGCGATCGCTCGCTCGGCTTCCCCCCGGTGCTCGACCTGCTCCCACCGATCGCGGGTGTCGTCGCGCTCCTCGGCGCGGCTGATGCTGCGGGCGGCCCGTACGCACTCGGGGCCGCGCGCGTCGTTGTCGGCGCCGTGTTCCTGGGGCTCGTGACGGACGCGATGCTCCTCGGTCACTGGTACCTTGTGCAGCCCGGCCTCAGCCGCGAGCCGATCAAAGAGCTCGTGCGGCTGGTGACGCTCGTGTGGCCGTTCGAGGTCGCGGTGTGGCTCATCCCCACCGGGATGGGCGACGTCATCGGCGGGAGCATCGACGACGGCTACGACGGGCTCCTCGGATGGACCTGGGTCGTCAGCGCGCTCACGACGGTCGGGTTGGCGTTCGTTGCCCGGCGCGCGCTCCGCGAGCCGTACTACTCGGCTGTCATGGCGACGACGGGTCTCTTGTATCTCGCGATCCTCACTGCGTTCGGCACGGACGTGCTGGCGCGGGCTGTGCTCGCGCCGTAGTCGTCCCTGCGTTCGCACCGGTCGCCACTACAGTTCGCAGCCGTGCCGACCCGCGAGGCGCCGACCACTGACGCGCCCACAAACGGCGAGGCGCAGACTGCCGCCGATGGCTGGCGGGCGCGGCTGGCGGGGTTCGATCGCCGCTTCCCGCGCGGCCGGATCATGCTGCTGCTGGCGGGCCTCGTGCTGGTGCTCAATGTGACCACCGTGTTGCGCGTCGACAAGGTCTCGCGTATCGACGAGCAGTACTGGATCGATCACCTCCTCCACGGTGCCGACTTCTCGATCGATCGCGGTGGCGTACCGATCCTCCAGGAGACGGTGCGCGAGAAGTGCGAACGCGGGAAGGAGGAGGAGTTCCTGCGGCCGTGCAAACCCGGGCACCTGAAGCCGGCGCTCTACGGCTATTGGCATGGCGTGAACATCACCGGCGCCGAGCCCTTCTACTTCTTCACGACGGGGCCGATCGCGCGCGCCTTGCGTGCGACGCCTCTCGACCTGCCACCCAACGACAGCCTGGTCACGTGGGCTCGCTTGCTGGGCTCGGCATGGGCCCTGGCCGGCATCTACTGCCTGATCCGTGCCGGCGAGATCCTCCGCGTTCGCCGTCGGATGCTCGTGCTCGCGTCCGTCTTCATCGTGGCGACGCCCGCGCTCCTGCACGCCAACACGATCGTCACGCCCGACGCGACTGCGCTCGTTGCCGGTGGTGCGCTGCTGCTCGCAGCGTTGTCATGGGAACGCCGGGGAACTCCGCTCTGGATGCTCGCGCTGGTCACGCTCGTGGTGTCTGCGTTCAACGAGAAGAACGGGATCGGAGTGCTCCTCGTCCTGGGCTACTTCGCCCTGCGCGCCCTCGCTGGCCATCTCGGGATCGCCGATGACGACGACGACCCTCGGCCGTGGCAGGACTATGTCAAGACCGCCGGAGTGCTCGTGGTGGCGTTGTTCCTGGCCAACAAGGGTTGGGACCACCTGTACGCGTTCATCGGTGACGGCTTGTTCACGCCGCCGCCGTTGGCCGACATCTCGGGCAACCCGATCGCGGCCTCCTATGGCAACAGGGACATCGGGTTGTGGCACCTGTTCGGACCGACGACGGTGTTCATGATGTTCCCGCCGTTCCAAGACGTGGCCCCCCCGATCGAGCGCACCCATCCGCTCTATCTCGTGCTCGCCAAGACGGCAGAGTTCGTGGCGATCGGCGCGATGTTCGCCGTCGCGCTGCGCGACAAGCTCTCGACGAAGCTGTCGGTGCTCGGGTTCGCAACCCTGGGGACGCTGCTCGCGAGCCCCACGCTCACGGTGATCCGCAACCAGCTCGAGGGCGGCACGTACGACCAACCGGTCTGGCGCTTCGGCCTCTCGGCGTTGCCTGCGTTGGCCATTGTCCTTGCGTGCGCGCCCCGCAGCCGCTTCGCGGTGCGCGGCATGACCGTTCTCGTCGCGTTGCTCTACGTGTCGGCGATCTACGTGGTGTTCCACTCCCCACTGCCCGCCTGAGCGGCCTCGCACACGCCGCCGATGAAACCGGCACCGCCCGTGTCGGCTGTCTTCACGGTGCACTCCCAGCGCTGGCAAGCTCTTCGTAGATCTCCGCGGTGTCGGTGACCAGCCGCGCGCTCGAGAAGTGGTTGCGGGCGTGCGTGAGCGCTGCGCCACCAAAGCGGTCTCGCAAGGCGCGATCCTCGAGAACACGCAGCGTTGCGCGCGATATCGCCTCGACATCCACGTCGACCACGAGACCAGTCTGACCGTCGAGGACCACCTCGGGTGCCGATCCGACTCGGGTCGTCACCGCAGGACAGCCGATCGCCGCCGCCTCGATGAGCGAGACCGGCATCCCCTCGTTGTCCGAGGTGAGCACGACCACGTCGGATGCGGCGTAGATCGTCTCCACGTCGCTGCGCCACCCGAGGAAGTGTGCGTTCGCGCCGAGGCCGGCGAGGCGGTCTTGCAGATCGGCGAGCAGGTCACCCTCGCCCGCGATGAGGAAGACCGTGTCCGGCCGGTCCGCCGCGATGCGCAGCGCCACGTCGGCGAAGCGGTCGGGGCGCTTGACGTGGGTCAGGCGCGCGACGAACGCGACGACCGGTACGTCAGCGGGAACCGTGAGCTCAGCGCGGGCGGCATCACGTGTCGGCGGGGACGGCAGCTGGATCCCCGGTGGCACCACCGTGTACTGGTCGGGCCGGCCGATCCCGGCCGCGAGGAGCTCGTCACGCACCCTTTTTCCAACGGCAACAAGGCGGGTCGTGCGCCGGGCGAACGAGCGTTCCACCGTGATCACGCCGCGCGTGACGAGTGGTGAGAAGTATCCGTGCAGCAGGTGACCATGGAAAGTGTGCACGCGGACCGGTGCACGGGCGAGCATCGCCGCGCTGCGCCCGAGCACGCCGGCCTTGGCCGTGTGCGTGTGGACGATGTGCGGCCGGAACTCGCGAATCACCCGCCGGATCGACACCAGCGCGCGCAGATCCCCGACCGGGCTGGGTGTGCGGCCCAGGCCGTGCACGCGCTCGGTCGCGACGTGCGGCGCGCGCAGAGCCAGGTAGTCGGCCTCTCCCCGGTCCACCTCGCCGACCAGTAGGCGCTGCTCGAACCGCTGGGGGTCCAACCCATCGGCGAGCGCAGTCACCTGGAGTGCGGGCCCGCCCACGTTCATCCGCGCGATCACACGCAGCACTCGGATCATGCCCACAGCCGGCGATGCTAAGCGTCGCACGCTTCGCCGCTCCGAGCGTCAAAGGCGGCGTCCGCTACCATTGCATCGGTGCGCGTGCTGGTGACCGGCGGAGCCGGCTACATCGGATCGCACCTCGTCGACGCTCTCTGCGACACCGGGCATGAGGTCCACGTTCTCGACAACCTCTCGACCGGCAAGGCTGAAAACCTGGCGCATCGTCTCGACGAGGTGCACCTCGTGAACGGCTCGATCCTCGATGCCGAGCTGGTCGATCGCGAGGTGGAATGGGCCCAGCTCGTGTTCCACCTTGCCGCCGCGGTGGGCGTGCGTCACATCGTGGATGACCCCCTCGCGTCGCTCCTCACCAACACGAGCGGTACCGAGAACGTGCTCACCGCCTGCTTCCGCTATCGGCGCAAGGTCGTGGTTGCCTCAACGTCTGAGGTCTACGGCAAGACCTCGAAGGTGCCCATGCAGGAGGACGACGACCGCGTGCTCGGGCCCACCACCGTGCACCGCTGGTCGTACTCCACTGCCAAGGCCATCGACGAGCACCTCGCGTTTGCGTACGCAGCAAATCGGCTGCCGGTGGTGATCGTTCGCTACTTCAATTCATTTGGCCCGCGCCTCGACGAGCGGGGTTACGGCTCCGTGGTCGCTAACTTTCTGCGCCAGGCGCTCGCGGATCAGCCGATCACCGTGCACGGCGACGGCCAACAGAGCAGGTGCTTCACGTACATCGACGACACGGTGCGGGGGACGATCCTCGCCGGGTTCACGCCGGAGGCCGAAGGCCAGATCTTGAACCTCGGGGCCACCCGCGAGACGACGATTGTCGAGCTCGCCGAGATGATCAAGGCGGCGGTCGGGTCGAGCTCGACCATCAGTCCCACCGCGTACGAGACGTACTACGGCCCCGGGTTCGAGGACACGCGGCGCCGCGTTCCCGACATCTCCCGCGCACGCGAGCTGCTCGACTGGGAGCCCCGCGTCGAGCTCGAAGAGGGTCTCGCGCGCACGATCGAATGGTGGGAGAAGACGCATGTCTGACGCGGTGAACGCGGGTGGTGGAGGAGGCCAGCACCGTGAGCGCCTCTGAATCGTCTGGCGCCCCCCGGGTCGCCGTCCTCGGATGCGGCTACTGGGGACGCAACCTCGTTCGAGTGTTCGATCAGCTCGGTGCGCTTATGGCAGTGCACGATCCCGACCCGACCGCGGCGAACGCCATGTCAGAGCGTCATGGTGTCGCGGCGCGCGCGCGCGATGAGCTCTTCGCTGACGAATCGGTCGATGCGGTCGCGATCGCCGCGCCTGCAGCGCGCCACGCGGAGCTCGCGCTCGCGGCCATCGATGCAGGGAAGCACGTCTTCGTAGAGAAGCCCCTCGCGCTCGACGTCGCCGACGCCGAACGGGTGTGCACGGCGAGCGAGTCCGCGGGACGCGTGCTCATGGTTGGTCACTTGCTCCAGTACCACCCAGCCTACCTCCGCCTTGCGGAGCTGGTGCGCGAGGGAACCCTCGGCCATTTGGAGTACGTGTACTCGAACCGACTCAACCTCGGGCGGTTCCGCCGCGAGGAGAACATCCTCTGGAGCTTCGCGCCCCACGATCTGTCCATGATCTTGTCGCTCATCGGTGCCGAGCCCGATCACGTGCACGCGGTCGGGGGCTGGCCGTTGCACCGCAGCATCGCCGACGTGACCACCACGCACCTGGGGTTCCCCGGCGGCGAGCGTGCACACGTGTTCGTGTCGTGGCTGCACCCGTTCAAGGAGCAGAAGCTCGTCGCGGTGGGCGAGGGCGGCATGGCGGTCTTCGACGACCGCGAGCCGTGGGAGTCCAAGCTCCTCGTCTACCCGCACCGTGTCGACTGGCGTGAAGGGCTCCCCGAACCGGTGCAAGGTGATGCGCAAGCGGTGCCGGTGAAGGCAGCCGAGCCGCTCGAAAACGAGTGCCGTCACTTCATCGAGTCCATCGCCGACGGCACGATGCCGCGCACCGACGGCCGAGAAGGGCTTCGGGTCCTGCGTGTGCTCGCCGCCGCTGAAGCGTCGCTTGACGCGCAGCGCGGCGCCGCGGCCGCGAGCCGCTCGCACGCAGCCGTCGAGGGGGTTTCCGTGCACGAGAGCGCCTACGTGGACGAGCCGAGCGAGATCGGCGCCGGCACCCGTATCTGGCACTTCAGCCATGTGCTCGCGGACAGTCGGATCGGGCGCGACTGCACGATCGGTCAGAACGTGGTGATCGGACCCAACGTCGACATCGGCGATCGGTGTCGCATCCAGAACAACGTGAGCGTGTACGAGGGCGTCACGCTCGAAGCCGACGTGTTCTGTGGGCCTTCGTGCGTGTTCACGAACGTTGTGAACCCTCGAGCCGAGGTCTCGCGCAAGGAGGAATTCCGGGCCACGCGGGTCGCTCGCGGCGCAACGATCGGGGCCAATGCCACAATCGTGTGCGGGCACGACATCGGTGAGTACGCCTTCATCGCGGCCGGTGCCGTCGTCACGGACGACGTGTCCGCGTTCGCCCTCGTGGCGGGTGTGCCGGCCCGCCGCATCGGATGGATGAGCCACGAGGGCGAGCGACTCGGCGATGACCTGGTGTGCCCGCGCTCGGGTCGGCGCTACCGCGAGGTCGGTCCCGACCGCCTCGAAGAGCTCGCCTGATGGCGACCACCGCAACGGCTCCGATCGCCTTCATCGATCTCGCGGCGCAACGGGCCAGGATCGGCAACCAGATCGACGCAGCCATCGCGCGCGTGCTCGACCACGGACAATTCATCATGGGGCCCGAGGTCGCGGAGCTCGAGACCCGTCTCGCTGACTACTGCGGCGTCGCGCACGCGGTCACGTGCGCTAGCGGTACCGACGCGCTGCTCATGGTGCTTCTCGCGAGAGGGATCGGGCCTGGCGACGCGGTCATCGTGCCCACCTTCACGTTCGCGGCGACGGCCGAGGTCGTCGCGTTGGTGGGTGCGACGCCGGTGTTTGTCGACTCGCTGCCAGAGACGGGGAACCTCGACCCAGCAGGGCTCGAAGCCGCCTTTCATGCGGCTCGTGGCACGGGCGCGTCGCCGCGTGCGGTCATCGCGGTCGACCTGTTCGGTCAACCCGCCGACTACGACGAGATCGAGGCGTTCTGCGCCGAGCACGACCTCTTTCTGGTCGCCGACGCAGCGCAGAGCTTCGGGGGGACGTGGCGAGGCAAGCGCGCCGGTGCGATCGGCGATGTCGCGTGCACCAGCTTCTTCCCGGCGAAGCCACTCGGTTGCTACGGCGATGGGGGCGCGGTGTTCACCGACGACCCCGACCTGGCGTCGATCCTGCGGTCACTGCGGGTCCACGGCCAGGGTGCCAACAAGTACGACAACGTTCGCATCGGGTTGAACGGACGTCTCGACACGATCCAAGCCGCGGTGCTGCTCGAGAAGCTGGAGATCTTCGACGACGAGCTCGCGGCCCGCGACCGGATCGCTCGCCGTTACACCGATGCGCTGGCTGAGGTCGTGGATGTGCTCGAGCTCCGTTCCGAGGCCACGAGTGCCTGGGCGCAGTTCACCGTCGGCGTAGACGCGCGTGACGGCATCGCCCGCGCGCTTGCCGACGCCGGCGTGCCGACCGCCGTCTACTACCCGGTCCCGCTGCACCGGCAGCCTGCGTACGACGCGTTTCCCATCGCATCCGACGGGCTGCCGATCAGCGAGCGGCTCGCGAGCCGCGTGCTCAGCCTCCCGATGCACCCGTATCTGTCGGAGTCCGTGCAAGACCGCGTGATCAATGCCCTGCAGGCCGCTCAACGGTGACGACGCCCGAGACCATCGACGGCGCGCTCTTGATCTACCACCACGCCCCGAACGTGAACGACTGACGGGAACGCGGATGCCGGAGACCCTCGACGAACGCAACGCCGACTTCTGGAACGAGCTGTGCGGAACCACGCTCGCACGATCGATCGGAGTCTCAGCACGCACGCCGCAGCAGGTTGCCAAGTTCGACGCAGCGTTTCTCAGGATGTACCCGTACCTCGACCGCTATCTCCCGCGCACGCCGCTCGACGGAGTGCGCGTGCTCGAGGTCGGCCTCGGCTACGGAACGCTGGGTGGGCTGCTCATCGGGCGCGGTGCTGCCTACACCGGTGTCGATCTCGCAATCGGCCCGGTCGAGATGATGCAATACCGCATCGGTCAGACGAAGCGCGGTGATTCGTGCGGCGCGCGACAGGCGTCGGTGCTCGATCTCCCGTTCGAGGATGCCTCGTTCGACCGCGTGTACAGCATTGGATGTCTGCACCACACCGGCGACATCCCGCGGGCAGTCGGCCAGTTGCGGCGCGTGCTCCGGCCCGGCGGTGAGGCAGTCGTGATGCTGTACAACCGTTGGTCGGTCCGCCGACTCCTGCGGGCGCCGTACGACGCGTTGGTCCGGCTGCGGAGTCGCGACAACGAGCGTCTGCGAGCACGCTACGACACCGACAGTCGGGGGCGTGTCGCTCCCCACACCGACTTCGTGTCGACCCGCCAGGCCAACCGGATCTTTGCCGCCGCCGGGTTCCGCGATGTGTGCGTGGATCGGCGCAACCTCCAGGTGCCGCACTTCCCAGCCTTGCGGCTGACCGCGCTGCGGCTCCGGCTGGACTGGCTGCTCGGTCTCGACCTCTACATCCGGGCGGTGGCGTGAGCAACGCGCTCGACGCCGTCTTGGTGCTGTACCACCACTATCGGGCGCCCAATGCCCCGACGATCCTCGACCACGCGGGGTCGTTCGAGCGCCATTCTCGCTTCCCGGTCGTGTCGGTGAACACCAACGACGGATACCCGGTCGCGCTCGACGACCTGTCGTTCAAGGCGATCGTGCTCCACTACTCGTTGTTCCCCGGGCCGCGGTACTTCCTCGACCCTCGGTTCCTCGGCTTCCTCCGACGATCGACCGACTCGCACAAGGTGGCGTTCTTCCAAGACGACTACCGCCACTGCGCCCAGCGGTTTGCGTTCATCGACGAGTACGAGATCGACACCGTGTGCACCCCGCTGCCCGACCCGTACACCAAGGAGGTCTACGGGCGCCGCACGAACGCTCAGGACGTGCAGACCACCTTGACCGGATACGTCAGCGACGATCTGATCGAAGCGTCGGAGCGCCTGACCCTGCCCGACGATCAACGCACGATCGACGTTGGCTATCGGGCTCGCCGCCTGCACTACTCCCTCGGCCGTGCCGGCCAGGAGAAGTCGGAGATCGCCGAACGATTCCTCGAGCATTCGCACGGGCGTGGCTTGCGCCTCGACATCGCGACCGGCGAGCACAGCCGCATCTACGGCCGGTCCTGGTACGAGTTCGTCGCGAGCTGCCGCGGCATGCTGGGGGTGGAGGCCGGTGTGTCGATCTTCGACTTCGACGACAGCGCGCGGCGTCGGACCGACGAGCTCCTCGCCCGAGAGCCGCGCCTTTCATATGCAGAAGTCGAGGAACGGGTGCTGGGTGAGTACGAAGGCAATATTCCGTACCGCGTCGTGAGCCCCCGACATTTCGAGGCGGCGGCGTTCCGCGTGGTGCAGATCCTGTACGAGGGGCACTATTCGGGCGTGCTGGAGCCCGACGTGCACTACCTCGCGCTCGCCAAGGACTCTTCGAACTTCGACGACGTCATGGCCCGGTTCCAGGATCCTGACGTGCGGCGCGAGATCACCGATCGCGCGTACGACGACCTCATCGCATCGGGGCGCTACTCGTATGCGTCGTTCGTGGATGGCATCGACGAACACTTGGCCGCGCACGGGCTCCAGCCCGGTCAGATCGATGACGCGGCACGCGACGAGATCGCTGTTCGGTTGCGACGGCGTCATGCATTGAGTCGCCTCGTCGCCCGACGCCGATACCTCCGCACGAGACCATTCCCAGGCCGGCGCTTCATCGCGGCCGCATACCGGCGCGCGCGACAGGCCGTGGCGAGGGTTCGCTGATGTTGCGCCTCTATCAACAAGCGTTGCGCGGCTTCCGGCGCAAGAGCGCGGTCGCGGTGCTGCTCTTCGCCCTCTCCGGCTTCGCCGAGAGCCTGGGGATCGCGTCGTTGCTCCCGTTCCTCCAAGGAAGCCTCGCGACCGGTGAGCGGCACGAGTACTTCGGGCTCCGCGGCGACGACCTCGCCGCCGTGGCGCTCGGCGCGCTGATCGTGCTCGGGGTAGTGGGCGCGTCGCTCAAGTACACCGCAGACATCCTCGTGTACCGGATCCAGGCCGGCCTCGAGGCTTCCTTGCGCTCACGGATGAGCAGGGCGCTGTTCGACATGCGCTGGAGCGCATTCGCGACGCGGTCGTTCGGTGACACCGTGAAGTCGCTGATGACGGACGGTCAGGCGATCGGTACCGGCGTGAGTGGCCTCGTGAGCGGGCTCGGGTACGTGACGATTGCGGCAGTGTTCGTGGTGATCGCGGCCGCGATCTCCATCGAGATGACTGCGGCCACGCTCGTCTTCGGTGTGCTCGTCGTGCTGGGTTACCGGGTGGCCGGACGCCGGGCGCAAGATCGCAGCAGCAAGCTCTCGCAGCAGGCGACCGTCGTCACCGACCTGATCGAAGAGCTCTTCAACAACTTCAAGTTCTACCGCTCGTCAGGGCTGCGCCGCCGCGCACTCGATCGGGCCGACAAGGTCTACCGGGAGTGGGGCCACGACTTCGTGAAAGTTTGGGGCTACCAACCCGCGACCCGCCTGGGCTTCGACGTTGCCGGGCTCGCGTTCATCACCGCGGTGCTCGCCATCGCGGTGCTCGTGGTGGGCAACTCCGCGGCAGAGGCCTTCGTCTTCCTTGCGCTCTTCTACCGGCTTGCGCCGCGGCTCCAGCTCGCGCAGCAAGGACTGTTGATCGCCCGGGCCCAGTCGGTGTGGTGGACGATGTGGAAGGAGCGCTACGACGCGGCGATCGCCGCAGCGGAAGCACCGCTCGGATCGGTCACGCTGTCGGGGAGTCCGACCGTCGAATCGCATGGAGTGTCGTACTCGTACCCGGGGCGCGACACGCCGGCGGTGTCCGACGTGTCGTGGACCCTGCCACAGGGGGAGTGCCTCGCCATCGTCGGCGATTCCGGGAGTGGCAAGACCACGATGCTCGATCTCGTCTCCGGGTTGTTGACACCCGACACCGGGACCGTCCGGCTCGACGATGTCGACCTGCGCGAGGTCAACGTCGACGCCTGGCAGCACCGCGTCGGCGTGGTCATGCAGGACGCGCCGGTGTTCTTCGGAACGGTGCTCGACAACATCGCGTGGGGCTTCGATGAACCCGATGCCGAGCGCGCGGCACAGTGCGTGGAGCAAGCCAACTTCTCGGACATCCTGGCCGAGCTACCCGAAGGGCTCGACACTGCCGTTGGCCACAAGGGGAGCCTCCTCTCCGGCGGGCAGCGTCAACGGCTTGCGCTCGCCCGGGCGCTGTACCGGGATCCGTGGCTGCTCGTGCTGGACGAGGCGACGAGCGCGCTCGACAGTGAATCCGAGCAGGCAATCCAACGCGCGCTACGAGCGCTGAAAGGTTCGTGCTCGATCCTCTTGGTGGCGCACCGCTTGAAGACGGTTGAGATGGCCGACCGCATCGTCGTGCTCGCGGACGGCCGAGTTGCCGAATCGGGCACTTGGTCCGAGCTCGCCGCCCGGGACGGTGGTGCTTTCAAGCGCATGCTCGCGATGCAGGGCACGTCGCAGCACTCGAGTGGGGACAGAGGGACATGACGGCGCTGTGCCGGGAACGAGCGTGACACGAGGGTGGGACGCGTCGATGGTCACGGTCGTGATCCCGACCTTCCGACAACGCACTTCGTGGCTCGCTCGAACGTTGACGTACTACTCGACGATCGGGTTTCCGTTCCCGATCCTGATCGCCGACTCGGGCGAACCGGACGCCCAAGCCGCGAATGAGCGCCTCGTCGCCGGGCTCCGGCAATCGCTCGCCCTTGACCACCGTCGGTACCCCCAAGAGCAGGACATTTTCGGGAAGCTCGCCGACGCGCTCGAAGCGATCGACACCCCCTGTGCGGTCGTGTGCGGTGACGACGACTTCCTGGTCACGAACGGGGTCGCGCACTGCGTGGCGTACCTCGAAGACCACCCGGACGTCGCCGCGGTCGACGGCCGCGAGATCAAGCTCAGGACCGCCGCCGATGCGAAACGGGATCAGCAACCCCGGGCCGTGATCCATCGGCAAGTGTCGATCGACTCGGACAGCCCAGCGGTTCGACTCCAGTGGCACTGGTCCCACTACTGGCCGACCTTCTACTGCGTCCAGCGACGCGAGGGGATGGCTCGCACCTTGAGCCTCGCGGGTGAGCACGGTGCGAACTCGCTGTTCGGCGAGCTCACGCAGAGCGGACTCACGATCATCGGGGGCAAGTACCACAATCTCGACACGCTCTATCTCATTCGGCACGTGCGGCATGACGAGCTGCACATGCCGCTGTGGCACGAGATGGTTCGTTCGCCGACCTTCCAGACCCAGACCACGGATGTCTGCCGACGCCTCGCCGAAGAGCTTGGTCCGGAAACGGGATCACTCGACGAGCGCGAGCAGATCGTTCGCGCCGCGTTTCGACGCTTCGTGAAGCCGTTGCAGCGTCGGCGATCCGATTCCGCTAGCCGTCTCGTACCCGCGATCGCGGTGATCCCGCGTGCACTCCGAAAGGTGCTGTTCGGTGGGGGACTCCGCGAGGCGCTGACGTCGCCGCGTCGCTTTCTCGAGACATGCTGGGTCGAGCGCCAGGAAACGCAACAGGGCGAGTGGTCGCTCTCGAGCCTTCGTGACCCAACGTCACCGCACTTCGATGCATTCGACACGATCTATGAATCCTTCGTCCGCTGGCCGAAGGGCATTCCCGCGAACTTCGTGAGCGCGTCGGATCAACCAGGACCCTCGGGATCAGAAGTCGAACCCTAGGATCCAGCATCGTGGATCTCTCGAAGCCGTCCCAGTTCTGGGAACGCCTCGGCTCCGAACACGCGGCCGAGCTCGATCGTCATGGCTTCGCGAACGTCAAGCGCGTGCAGGGCTTGCGCTACTTCAACTGGCGCTGGCGCCCCGGGCGCCTCGCGGGGAGCGAGCAATTCAGCTTCCTGCTCCGCCACGCGCGACCCAGGGACCTTCGCGCGGTTCTCCGTCGTCCCCTCGGTGCTTCTGACTCTGCGTGGGATGGCGTGGAGTGGTCGATGGGCGAGCGCCGCGCATACATCGTGGCGGTTCGTCTGCTGTGGCGCTACGCGACGCGCCACGGTGATCCCGCGGTGATATCGCTCGCCGAACCCGAGCTCGGTGCACCCCTGCCCGTACATCTCGATGGTCGGTTGATCTCCCAAGATCTTGCGAACGCCGCGCTCGAGGTGGCGGCGATGAAACGCGCGCTCGGCGATCGTCAACCGGGACACATTGTCGAGGTTGGGGGTGGCTACGGACGCAGCGCGTACGGGCTGCTCCACGCGTTCCCCGATGCTCGCTACACGATCGTCGACATCGAGCCGGCCGCGTCCATCTCGCGTTGGTATATGAACGAGCTTGCCCCAGGGCGTGTGGTCGTGATCTCGCCCGAGCAGGCACTCGAGCTCGACGACGGCGCGTTCGACCTCGCGGTCTCGATCTCGAGCCTGCACGAGATGCGCCTCGATCAGATCGACGGCTACCTGTCGCTCTTCGATCGAGTCGGTGCGGGCGGAGTGGTGTACCTGAAGCAGTGGACGCGCTGGGACAACCCGGTCGACGGCGTACGAGCCGAGTTCGCGGACTACCCAATCCCATCTCGATGGCGCCGCTTGCTGTACGAGCGGTGCCCGGTGCAGACGCACTTCACCCAGGCCGCATGGGAGGTTCCTCCCGACCCGGCGTGAGCGGCATCGATTGAGGGGTCGGCGCGGGGACCCGTCGTACACTGGCTCGATGCAGGCGGTGATCCTCGCGGGTGGCCGCGGGTCCCGGCTCCTCGAGGAGACCGTGGTGCGCCCGAAGCCCCTGGTCGAGATCGGCGGCCGGCCGATCATCTGGCACATCATGCACATCTATGCCCACCACGGGATCGTCGACTTCGTGGTGTGCGCGGGCTACAAGGGCTACCAGCTCAAGGAGTACTTCGCGAACCTCGCGCTGCACGACTCCGACGTGACGTTCGATCTGGGCACCGGCGGCGTGGAGTACCACCAGCCGCCGAGTGCGCCGTGGCGCGTGACGGTGGCCGACACCGGTCCCGACACGATGACGGGCGGCCGCGTCCGGCGCGTGCGTGAGTACCTTCGAACCGACGAACCGTTCTGCCTCACGTATGGCGACGGCGTGGCCGACGTCGACGTGACCGCGAGCATCGAGTTCCATCGGAGCGAGCGACGACTCGTGACGATGACGGCGGTGCGTCCGTCGGCGCGGTTCGGCACGGTGGCCATCGACGGTGGGCAGGTCACCGAGATGCTCGAGAAGCACCCGGTCGGCGCGCACCCGGTGAACGGGGGTTTCTTCGTGGTGGAGCCCGCGGTCCTCGACCACATCGACGGTGACGACTCGGTGTGGGAGACCGACGTGCTCGGGAAGCTGGCGGCCGATGGCCAACTGTCCGCGTTCCAGCACGACGGTTACTGGCAACCGATGGACACCATGTGGGAGCGGGAGCAGCTCGAGGAGCAATGGCGCGCTGGCGATGCGCCGTGGAAGGTGTGGTGAGGCGAGCGCCCGCGGCGCAGGTACCCTGCGCCGCTCGCAGCGAGCCGTTCGCCGACGCGGAGTTGCGCGGCCCGGCCCGCAGGGCCGAGAGCGGGAAAGGGTGAGCCAGGGCTTCTGGGGTGGGCGGCGTGTCCTCGTCACCGGGCACACGGGATTCAAGGGCGCCTGGCTCACCGCGTGGTTGCAGCTGCTCGGCGCCGAGGTGCACGGGCTCGCACTCGAGGCGGGCGATCCCAGCTTGGCTCGACTGCTCGATCTCCCGAATGACGGCGACCAAGCGCTTGGTGACATCCGAGACCTCGACACCGTGCGCGTCGCGTTCGCCCGGTCGACGCCCGACGTCGTGTTCCACCTCGCCGCGCAGTCCCTCGTGCTGTCCGCGTACTCCGATCCGGTCGGGACATACCGGACGAACGTGGTCGGCACTGCGCACGTCCTCGAAGCAGCGCGGGGGCCAGACGCACCACGCGCGGTCGTCGTGGTCACCAGCGACAAGGTTTACGACCCGTCTGCGTCCACCCCGCCCTTCGACGAGCAGTCACCGCTCGGCGGTGCCGACCCGTACAGCTCGTCGAAGGCCGCGGCCGAGATGGTGGCCGTGGCCTACCGGCGCGCGTACCTCGCTGGCAACGGCGTTGCAGTCGCCACCGCGCGCGCCGGCAACGTGATCGGCGGCGGCGATTGGGCCGAGAACCGCATCGTGCCCGATCTGCTCCGCGCGCGTGAGCAGCACGCGCCGCTCGAGCTTCGGTATCCCGAAGCGGTCCGACCCTGGCAACACGTGCTCGACCCGCTCCACGGCTATCTGTTGCTCGCGGAGCGATTGGTCGACGATCCCGCGGGTGCACCCGAAGCGCTGAACTTCGGACCGGCGGCAGCCTCGGGATGCGCGGTGTCCGAGCTGGTCGAACGGCTCCGCGCGGCGTTCGGTGGTGAGCCCGAATGGCGCGCCGGCCCCACACCGGAGCTGCACGAAACGGCGGACCTGCGCCTGTCGTCGCAGCTCGCGACCAAGACGCTCGGATGGACGCCCCGACTCGAAGTCGACGACGCAATCAGTTGGACCGCTGAGTGGCATCTGGCGCACGAGCGCGGCGACGACGTGCATGGCATCTGCGGGGCGCAGATCGCAACCTTCGAGCGGCTCGGGCCATGAGCCGCTCGGATCCGCGGTGTCGATCGTGCGGTGCTGCGCTGACCCGCACGCTCGTCGACCTCGGTGAACAACCGCTTGCGAACGCGTACCTCACCGACGCGCAGCTGAGCGCCGGTCGAGAACCTTCGTATCCATTGCATGCGCGCGTGTGCGACACCTGCTGGCTCGTGCAAGTCGACGACGTTGTGCCGCCCGAAGCCATCTTCACCGAGTACGCCTACTTCTCGTCGTACTCCGATTCATGGGTCGAACACTCGAGGCGGTACTGCAAGCAAGTGATCGACCGGCTCGGACTCGACCACCAGAGCTTGGTGATCGAAGTGGCGAGCAATGACGGCTACCTGCTCCGCCACTTCGTGGACGAAGGAGTACCGGTCCTGGGCGTGGAGCCGGCGGCGAACGTCGCCGAAGTCGCGCGAGCCGCGGGCGTGCCCACCGAGGTTCGGTTCTTCGGGTGGGAGTGTGCAGCCGATCTCGTGGATCGAGGGCAGACCGCCGACCTCGTGGTGGCCAACAACGTGCTCGCGCACGTGCCCGACCTCGACGACTTCATTCGTGGGCTCGCTGGCGCGATGAAGCCCGGTGGCGCGCTCACGATCGAGGTCCCGCACCTGTTGCGGATGTTGGAGCGAGTCGAGTTCGACACCATCTACCACGAGCACTTCTCCTACTTCTCGTTGCTCGCCGCGTGCCACGCCTTGAAGACCCGTGGTCTTCGGGTCTTCGACGTGGAGGAGTTGTCTACGCACGGCGGCAGCATGCGTCTCTGGATCGGACTCGACGCGACCTGCCCGTTCGAGAAGACCGAAGCGGTCGATTCCATCATCGAAGCCGAGCGCACGGCCGGCCTCGACCAGGCGAACGCGTACGCAGCGTTCGCGGGCCGGGTCGAGCACGCGCGGGCATCGTTGCGCGGGTTCCTGGTGGACGCCCGCGAAGCTGGCAAGCGAGTCGCCGCGTACGGAGCCGCCGCCAAGGGGAACACCCTGTTGAACTCGTGCCACGTGACGACGTCAGACGTCGCGTACGTGGTCGACCGGAACCCGCACAAGCAGGGTCAGTATCTCCCTGGGTCGCATCTTCCGATCCTCGAGCCCGATCACGTGCGGCGGGACCGGCCCGACTACCTCTTGATCCTTCCGTGGAACCTGCGCGAAGAGATCACCGAGCAGATGGCAGACGTTCATGAATGGGGTTGCCGTTTCGTCGTCGCAATCCCAGAGGTCGAGGTGCTGGCGTGATCTTTCACGAGATGGAGGTCGAGGGCGCGTTCATCCTCGAGCCCGAGCGCCATTCCGACGAGCGTGGATGGTTCGCGAGGACGTTCGGTGCCGAAGAGCTCGCGGCGCGGCATCTCGTGACTCGAGTCGCACAGATCAGCGCGTCGCACAACACGAGCCGTGGCACGCTGCGCGGGATGCACATGCAGCTCGCTCCGCACGAGGAGACCAAGGTCGTCCGCTGCACGAGCGGTGAGGTCTTCGATGTCCTGGTCGACCTGCGCGGCAGCTCGAACACCTTCGGCCGGTGGACGGCCGCCGAGCTCAGTCGGACGAATGGCCACGCGGTCTACGTTCCAGAGGGCTGTGCGCATGGCTTCCTGACGCTCGCCGACGAGAGCGAGGTCGAATACGTCATCTCGGTACCACATGCGCCGGATTCGGCCTTCGGGGTGAGGTTCGACGACCCGGCCTTCGGCATCGAGTGGCCGTTCGCCCCGGCCGTCATCAACGAACGCGACCGCTCATATGCATCGGTCGATCTCGACGCGCTGCGCAGTCGATGACGAGCGACGACCGCGAGCGCTTCGATGCCGACCGTCGGCGTTGGGCGATGGAGATGCAGGCCGACGGCGTGACCGAGGCCGCGGCGCGCGATCTGTATCGCGGTGCCGACGCGCACAATTGGCCGTACCAGTGGGACTGGCTCGGCCTGCCGGTCATCCAGATGCCGGCCGACATCGTGGCGGTCCAAGAGATCGTGTGGGCGACCCGGCCGCAGCTGGTGATCGAGACGGGGGTCGCGCGTGGTGGCTCGCTCGCGTTGTACGCGTCGATCCTCGAGCTGATCGGTGAGGGAGAGGTGCTCGGCATCGACATCGACATCAGAGCGCACAACCGGGCCGCGATCGAGGCGCACCCGCTGGCCGGGCGCATCACCCTCCTCGAGGGCTCGTCGGTCGATCCCGAGGTCGTACGAATCGTGAGCGAGCGCGCGGCAGCCGCTGAGCGGGTCATGGTCGTGCTCGACTCCGACCACTCCCACGACCATGTGGTGGCCGAGCTTCGCGCCTACGCGCCGCTCGTCACCGTGGACCAGTTCCTGGTGGTCGCCGACACCATGGTGGAGGAGATGCCGACGCCGGAGCATCGAGCGCGCCCGTGGGGGAAGGGCAACAGCCCCGCGTCGGCCTTGCGCGCGTGGCAGACCGAGTCGTCCGACACGTTGCTTTTCGAGCCGGATCCGTTCGTCGATGCGAAGCTGCTCGTGAGCGCGTCGCTCGGCGGCTACCTGCGGCGGATTCGCTGACGCCACCAGTCAACGGCGGCGGTCAGCCCTGACTCGAGGGTGAACCGGGGCTCGAACCCAACCTCTTCGTGCAAGCGGGTCACGTCGGCCACCAATCGAGGAGGATCGGCCGGTCGGTCAGGGAGTGCACCAACTCGCAGGAGGTCCTCTCGGTCCAAGCTGCGGGCGATCGCTTGCACGACTTCCAGGACGGACGTTCCCGTACCCGAGCCGACGTTCACCGGTCCGGTCACGTCGCTGTCGAGGAGCGCCGCGAACGCCGCGCCACAGTCTGCGACATGGAGGAAGTCGCGAACCTGCATACCCGAGCTGATCGGCGCGGGTGTGCCCTCCAAGAGGGAGCGGGTGACGGTGGGGACCAGACGACCAGGCTGTTCGTTCGGGCCGTAGGGAAAGAACACCAGACCCATCGCGGCTGAGCGGTCGAGGCCCCGCGCGACCGTCTCTTTTGCCACGCCGTAGCGCGTTGCCGGCCGGCGCGGTGTGTCGCGTTCGCTGGCGAAGCCATCGGGGCCGAGGGAGTCACCGTCCCAGCCGTACTGCGCGCAGCTCCCCGCCACAACGATCCGTTGACCTCCTGCCTCCCGGAACGCGCCTGCGAGCCGAGCGGTCGCTTCCACCCACGCATCGTTGGCCGGGTCGTCCCAGAAGGCGCCGTGCTCGGTGCACCAGGCCAGATGCAAGAGATGCGTCGGCGCGACCGACTTGATGAGCGCGTCAAGGGAAGCACCGTCGAGAAGATCGAGCACGTGCCATTCGCGTGCGGTGGGGTTTGCCCCCTGATGTCGTGCAGCGACGTGCACCTCGAACCCTCGCTGCCCGAGCTCGGTGACGGCGGGAGCGCCCACGAACCCACCGCCGCCCGTGACGAGCACTCGCCGGGTCATGACGGACGGTCTCCTCGCGCCACCGGCTTACGGGTTCAGGCGACTTCGATGCCGGGCGATGCAGGCCTCGATGCGATCCAGGTTGGCGCGCGTCCAGGCCACCGTGCGCTCGAGTCCATCGCGCAGCGCCACCGTCGTTCTGAAGCCGATCTCGCGCTCGGCCTTCTCGATGCTGCCGAAGCGCTTGCCGGAGTGGTCCCAATCGCGCGCCGGCTCGAGCTGGATGCCGGCCGCGTTGCCGGTGAGGTCGTTGATGGTCTCGGCGAGCTCGAGGATGGGCGTCTCCACCCCCGCGGCCAGGTTGTACACGCCGTTCGGTTCGCCCACCGCAGCGCAGCGCAGCAACCCGTCGACGATGTCGTCCACGTAGATGAAGTCGCGCGTCGCGATGCCGCCGTTCTCCACCGGCAGCGGCTCGCCCTTCATCGCCCGGTACACGAACGTTGGGGTGACGTTGCGCCAGACGGTGGCCGGCGTGCCACGCCACTCGCCGGCACCGAGCACCTCGCCGGGGCCGTACACGTTCTGGAAGCGAGCCTTCACGAACTCGATCCCGTGGCGGGAGAAGTACCAGTTGCCGTACAGCTCGCCGATGATCTTCGACACCTGGTACGGGCTGTCGAGGTGCAGTGACACCGGGTCGTCCTCGGTGGTGGCGGCCGCGGTATCGAAGGTCTTCTGCGCCACGGTGCAACCCGCAGACGAGTACACGACTCGCGGCGGCGTTGGCATTGACCGCAGGTGGTCGAGCAGCTTCAGCGTGGTGAACGTGTTGTTGTCGTGATCGGCGATCGGGTCCGCCATCGAGTTCTGGTTGCCGTGGAACGTTGCGAGATGGAACACCGTCGCGGCGTCGGTGGGGAGCTTGGCGAGCACCGCATCGTCGGTGATCGATCCCTCGACGAAGTCCACCGCATCGTGCTCGGGCACATTGGCGTGTTCGGAAGAAAGGAGATTGTCGATCACCGTGACGTTTGCCGCGCCGAGCTCGACCAAACGAGCGACGAGGTTGGAGCCGACGAACCCCGCACCACCCACGACGGCGACGCGCCGATCCTGGAAGTGGTCGACGAGCTCCACGGCGTCGGAGCTCAGTGCTCTTCCTCATCGGGAAGGTGCAGGTGTGTGTAGGTCTGGTCGATCCCGAACTCGCGGTAGTACGCGACCGCCGCGGCCACACCCGCCGCCAGGGGCGTATCCGGTGTCCACCCATCGAAGTCGTCGCGCGTTCGGCTCGGGTCGAGCAAGATCGTGAACGCGTCGTCCTTGCCCCGCGGGCGAACTTCGACGGGGCCGTCCATGTGCACACCCATCGCGCTCACGGTTGCGTCGAACAGCTCCTTGATGGAGACATCTCCACCCGACGACAGGTGGTACGTGCCGTGGCCCTTGCCGTCGATCGCCATCTCGACCGCATCGATCATGTCGCTGATGAACACGAAGTCACGCCGTGTGTCCATCACGAAGCAGGGCTGGTCGTCGGTGAGCCGGCTGAAGAACGTGGGTAGGGGGCCGCTGATGTTGCGGGGGCCGTATGCGTTCGCCAGGCGGAACGAGACCCAATCCAGGCCTGAGAGTCGGAGATAGAGCTCGCCGGCGGTCTTGGAGATCGCATAGCTCGAGTCGGGATCGAGCTGATGGCCCAACGTGACCGGCTGCTCGGTCGGATTCGTGCCGTAGCAGAGTGCCGTCTGGAAGTAGATGACGCGCTCGCATCCTGATGCCTTCGCGGCCTGGGCGATGAGCGCGGTGCCGAGCGCGTTCGTGGCGACGTCGGACTCCCAGTCGTCGGGATCCTTGTAGGAAGCGGCGGCGTGCACGACGAGGTCGGGCTCGAAGTCGCCCGTGAGCGTGTGCACGAGCGGGCCGTCGGTGATCGAGCCCTCGACCACCTCGAGGCCGTCACGCGCGCGCAGGTTGTCGCGCCGACCGGTCTCGAAGTTGTCGATGACGAGCACCTGGTCGCCGCGGGTGAGCAGGCGATCGGCGAGGTGCGACCCGACGAACCCGGAACCGCCGGTGATGAAGACCTTCATGTGGGTGGAGTTCCTCTACCAGACAGGCGGTCGGGGCAACGAGCGTAGACGACGCTCTCCGGCGAGGGGCTACCCTCTCCGGCGCCAGAGTCAGCGGGCACGAACATGAGGGTTCCGATGACTGAGGAAGCACGCACCGAGGAAGTTCGCACCGATCGACGCCGGTTCCTCCGCCAGCTCATGGGTCGGGGCGCGGTTGCGGCGGCCGGGGCCACCGTAGCGACCGGATTGCTCGCCGAGGGCGCGAATGCTGCTCACGACGCGACGAACATCATGCACGTTGGCGTAACCAACACTGGCATCGCGACCACCACGACGCTCAGCGGCTCGCAGTTCAACGCGGTGAACGGTAACGCGAGTCGCAGCATCACTGCGTCGCACACCTTAGGGAGCGCGATCGCTGTCGAGGCCACCTCCAACACCGGCGCGCCCTTGAGGCTCGTCTCCGACGGCGGGTCGATCGCGATGCCCCCCACCACGAACACGTGGGAGCAGGGGTCGATGCGCGTCGACGGCGATGGCGACATCTGGTACTGCTGGGAGGGCGGCGCGGGATCCGACAGCTCCTGGTACCCGCTCTCGCTGATCCCGGCGTTCATCCCGCTCGCCGCGCCGCAGCGGATCTACCTGTCGTCGACGACCTCGCCGTTCACGAAGATCACGAACGGTCAGGAGCGCACGATCAGCTCGCTGACCGGCGGCCATATCCCACCGACCGCGTTTGCCGTGCTGTTCAACCTCGCAGTGATCTCGACCACGGGTACGTCGGGCTTCCTCGCCGCGTTCGCAGCCGATGTGGTCTATCCCGGCCATTCGAACATCAACTGGTTCGGAACGAACCAGATCATCGCCAACACCGTGGTGACCGCCACCGACGTCAACGGCGACTTCAAGATCCGCTGCGGCAGCAACTCCGCGGGGACCCACTTCGTCATCGACGCACTCGGCTTCTACACGCTGACGGCCTGAGGGAGCTGACCGATGGCTACGGAAGAGCAACAGAAGGCGCACGAGCGAAGCCGCCGCGTCCTCGAGCTCATGCAGAGTCGAGCCGCGGCGGAGGCCAACGGCGAGATCTCCGCCGAAGCGATCGACGCGGCCCACCAGCGCAACGCGTCGTTCTTCGACGATGCTCAAGCCCTCGTCGACAGCGCGACGCCCTCGGGGCGGCAGAAGCGGCCCAAAGCGCTGGGCTTGTAGCGGTCGAGGTGTTGCCTCAGCGCGCGGCGCGCGCGGGCTGCTCCTCGAGGCGCTTGCGGTAGTGGTGCGCCTGGTCGTGAAACTGGCGTTGCCATAGCTCGAGGCCGAGCAGTCCCCACAGCTTCCGACCGAACGGACGCTCCTCGTCGAGGTGCGCGATCACCTTCGAGGCATCCACGTAGGGCCGCGACTGCGCCTCGCTCGAGCGGAACACGTCGTTCACGAAGTCGCCGAGCGGTGCATCCGGACCGTGCGTCCACTGGTGCAACGGCACTGGGAATCCCATCTTGTCGCGCCGGTCGAGGAGCGACGCCGGTAGATCGGACCGGAACGTCTCCTTGAGGAAGTGCTTCATGTGGCCGTCGCGGAACTTCACGTCGGCCGGCACGGTGGCCATGAACTCGATCAGGGGATGGTCGAGGAACGGCACGCGTGACTCGAGGCCGTGCGCCATGCTCATGCGGTCTTCGACCTGGAGCAGCCCGGGGAGCAGGCACTTGAAGTCGAAGTGCGTCATCTTGTCGAAGTACGCCGTCTTGCGGACGTTGTCGGGGTTGTTGAAGATCGTCCGGAACTCGTCGAACACGCGCCCCCGATCGAGATCGGTCCAGTCGATCTCGTCCGCGAGCTCCGACGACCGGTCCACGAGACGGAAGTAGCGCTCGTCGAGAGGCCCGAAGAGCCCCTTTGACCAGAACTGCTCGATCAACGGCTTGTACTCGCGCAACACCCCGAGGTTCGGGATGATGGACTCCGCGGTCACCACGAACTCGCCGTCGCGATACGTACCGTCGATGGCGGCTCGGATGCACTGCTCGAAGTACGCGATGAGGTAGCGCGCGTACCCGCCGAAGATCTCGTCACCACCTTGGCCGCCGAGCACCACCTTCACGCTCTTGGCCGCGAGCTCCGAGACCATGTACTGCGGGAACGAGCCAGGACCGGCGACTGGGTAATCGAGGTGGTAGATGACCCGCTCGATCGTGCCCGCGAAGTCGTCCGCGTCGATGTCGACCTGGTGCAGCGTGGCGCCCATCTGGCGGGCAACGGTTGCGGCGTGCTCGCTCTCGTCGCACGACGGGTACGCCGAGAACTTGCCATGGAACAGGTCGCCGCTGGCCGCCCCCGTTCGCTCCGCCAGGATCGCGACAAGGCTCGAGTCGATGCCGCCGCTCACGTACGCGCCGACCGGCACGTCGCTGCGCAGGTGCAGGTTCACCGAGTCGGCCACGAGCTCGCGGAGACGTTCCTCACATGCCTGCGGCGTGAGCGAGAAGTCGGCCTCGTACTGCACGTCCCAGTAGCGCCAGGTGCGCACGGTGCCCCGCTCCACGAGGAGCGCGTGACCCGGGAGCAGCTGCGTGACGTCCCGAAAAAGCGTGCGGTTGCTGATCGGGTACTGGAACACGAGATATTCGGTGAGGGCATCCGGATCGGTGACCACATCCGGCAGGAAGGGCAACAGGGCCTTCACCTCGGACGCGAACACGAAGTCCTGCCCGGGCGTCGCGAAGTAGAAGGGCTTGATGCCCAGGCGGTCACGCGCGCAGAACATGCGCTCGCCGTCCCACAGCGCGAACGCGAACATCCCGCGGAAGTGGTCGATGCACTCGAGTCCCCAGCGACGGTATGCCGCCAGGATCACCTCGGTGTCTGACGTGCTGCGGAACTTCCAATCGCCTTCGAGCTCGGCTCGCAGCTCGAGGTAGTTGTAGATCTCGCCGTTGTACGTGATGACGGTGCCGTCGTTGCCGACAAAGGGCTGATGGCCTTCCGGTGACACGTCGATGATGCTGAGACGTCGATGGGCGAGCCCCACCGACGCGTCGTCGGTCGTCCACGTTCCCTCGTCGTCGGGTCCGCGGTGCGCCAGCAGCTCGTTCATCACCTGGAGCAGGTGCCCGATCCCGGGGATCGGCCGCCCGTCGAGCGCGACGATGCCAGCGATCCCGCACATGAGGTTGTCAGGCTACCGCTCCTAGGATTGCGAGGTGTCCGGTCCTTCGGTGCGAGATGTTCGTGCGTTCTGGGAAGGCAATCCCGTCGCGGCCGCGGCTGTCCCGTACGAGCCCGGATCGCCTGCCTTCTTCGAGTATTTCGACCGGCTGCGCGAGGAGCACGAACCGGCGCGTCTGTCACGACGGCTGCACGAATACGACGAGTTCGGCGCGCGTCGTGTGCTCGATGTGGGATGTGGCAACGGCTACGTACTCTCCCGCTACGCCCGCGCCGGCGCCGAAGTCGTGGGTATCGACGTCACCAGCACGGCTGTCGATCTCTCGCGGCGGCGATTCGCGCTCGATCGGTTGGCCGGTCGATTCCTGGTTGGGTCGGCCGAGGAGCTCCCGTTCCCGACCGACGCCTTTGATTGCGTGTGCTCAATGGGTGTGCTGCACCACACACCCAACACCGAGCGCGCGTTCGGTGAGCTCCGGCGCGTGCTCCGACCGGGCGGACTTCTCATCGTCATGCTGTACCACCGGCACTCGGCTGTGTATTGGCGGCTGCGACTGAGAAGTCGTCGCGGTGGACGCGCGGTCGAGGACCTCGTGAACGAAGTGGATGGCGTCGGCAACCCGAAGGGTGACGTGTACACCCGCGCCGAGCTGCGCACACTGCTCGACGGGCTCGAAGACGTCCGATGCTCCGTTGCGTATCTTCGGGGTCTGCCCATAGGGGGTCGGCATTTCCCGCCGCGGGCCATCCTGCGACCGTTCGCGTCGCGGTGGGGATGGAACCTCTACGGGAAGGCCCGCAAGCCGGTCGCGAGCCCTTGAAGATCGTCAGCGTCATCGGGACGCGCCCGCAGTACGTGAAGGCCGCGGTCGTCACGCGCGCGCTGCGAAACGATGGCCGCTTCGACGAGGTGACGATCGACACCGGCCAGCACTACGACGCCGAGATGTCGGCGTTCCTGCTCGATGATTTGCCCGACGTACAGCGCGCCCGCAACCTCGACATCCACGGCGGTGCCGAGCACGAGGTGCTGGGGCGCATGATCGGCTCGGTCGGGGATGCGCTCACCGAGGAGAACCCAGACGCGGTGCTCGTCTACGGCGACACCAACTCGACGCTGGCCGGCGCGCTCGCAGCGTCCACGCTCGACGTGCCGCTTGGCCACGTAGAGGCCGGGTTGCGCTCTTACAACCGATCCATGCGCGAGGAGCGCAATCGCGTGCTCGTCGACCACCTCTCGCAGCTCCTCCTCTGCCCGACGCCCACGGCGATGGAGAATTTGGCTCGCGAAGGTGTCGAGCAGGGCCTCCACCATGTCGGCGACGTGATGTACGACGCGGCGATCGCCGCTCACGAGCAGGTGGCGAACGGTGGTGACGCGCCGGGAGCGCACGCCGTCGCGACGGTCCATCGGGCCGAAAACACCGATGACTCGGCGATGCTCGACAAAGTGCTTGGATACCTGCGCGGCGTCGCCGCGGAGCACCCGGTCGTGCTGCCGTTGCACCCGAGAACGCGCAAGGCGATCGACGCTGGCCGGCTTTCGACCGAAGGGCTCGACGTGCGTGAGCCAGTGAGCTACCTCGAGATGGCGCGGCTGCTGACGACCGCGACCGTGGTGTACACCGACTCCGGCGGCCTCCAGAAGGAGGCGTACTTCGCTCGAGTTCCGTGCGTGACCTTGCGCAACGAGACCGAGTGGGTCGAGACCGTCGCGGCCGGCTGGAACCGGCTCTGGACCGTGGCCGAGTACGAGCCACGACGCGAGATCTCTGACTACGGAGACGGCCACGCGGGGCAAGCGATCGTCGACGCACTGGCAGACACGCTCGGTACACGGTGAGCGATTCGCGCTCGCGGGCTCTCGTCGCGTACGTCCACTACCCCGAGACGCTCTCCTACACCAGGGACTGGCTCGACGCATTCAGGAGCGCGCCGTCCCTCGACGTCGTCGTCGCGAACCTGGCCACGCCACTCGGTCGGCGCCGGCTTCGCCGCAGCGTTGAATCGGCCGATCTCGTCGTGCTGCTGCACACAGTGCTTGGAAACTCGCTCGGACCGGTGCGACGCTGCCTCGGACCGCTGCTCTCTCGGCGCGCCCCGCTGCTTGCGTTCGTCGCCAACGAGGTGAGCCTCCCCGGGCAGCCGCTCGCCGAGAAAGTCGAGCTCTTGCACGAACTCGAAGCGCAGTTCGTGGCAACACAGCTCCTGGTCGAGACGAGCCAGCACCTGTACGCCGCGACGGGCGCGAAGGTGCTGGCGGCGCCGCACGCCTTGAATCCGAAGGCGTACCAGTCGGAGATGGCGAGCAAGCAGCGACCCATCGACGTCGGTTTTCGGGGCGCGCGCTATCTCCCACACGTGGGCGACGAGGAGCGCAATCGGATCATCGACTACTTCGCGATGCAGTCTTTCGACCCGCCACTCGTGACGGATGTGCGCACCAACGTGTCGTACGACCGCCGCGGCTGGGCGCGATTCCTCAACCGGTGCAAAGGCATCGTGGGGGCGGAGGCCGGCGCCGTCGATGTTCGCCCGGACGACGCGATCCTCCGGCAGGCGGAGGAGCAGCTCGGTGTGCGCTCGGGCGACCTCGAGCTCCGGGCGCGCCTGCGACCCGTACACCGCTACCTGCCGCGCGGGGCAAAGAACTTCGTGCGGCGCATCGCCGAGCGGGCCTCGGGTCGTGGGCAGCCGCCGGCACCTTCAGCCCCGTCGCCGGTGCTCATCGGTACGGGGCACTCCGGTAAATGTGTGTCGTCGCGACACTTCGACGCGATCGGCACGGAGACCTGCCAGATCCTCTTCCCTGGCCGGTACAACGATCTGTTGGTGGCGGACCGTCATTACCTTCGCCTCGAAACCGACTTTTCGAACATCGACGACGTGCTCGCTCGCTTCCGTGACGACGCACACCGGACGAGACTCGCTCACGAGACGCGGGAGTGGGCGCTCCAGAGCCACACGCACGCGCACCGTATTCGGGCTCTCCTCGACGACGTCGGCGTTCACTAGGAGCGCGTTTGTCCTTCGCCACGCCGGTGTTCCTCTGGGTCTTCATGCCGGCCGTGCTCGGCGCGTACTGGGTTCTCCCGCCTCGGCGGCGCAACGCCGTGCTCGCGGTCGCGAGCCTCGCCTTCTACATGTACGGCGCCAAGGGCGACGTGATCCTGCTGCTCGTCGGCATGGCACTGAACTACGGCGCCGGCGTTGCGATCGGCCGGGCTGACTCGGATCAGACCCGCAACCGGATCCTGGCCGGCATCGTCATCGCCGACGTCGCGCTCCTGGCGTACTGGAAGTACGCCGGCTTCGTGTCAAGGCAAGTTGCGAGTCTCGGCGAGCTCCTCGGCGACGACAGCCTCCCGATCCTGAGGATCGCGCTCCCGATCGGGATCTCGTTCTTCACCTTCCACATGTTGAGCTATGTGATCGATGTGTGGCGCGGCCGCAGTGCACCATTGCATCGACCGCTCGACTTCGCGACGTACATCGCGATGTTTCCGCAGCTCATCGCGGGCCCCATCGTCCGCTACCACGAGATCAGCGACCAGCTGGAGGAGATCCGAACCAACCGCATGGACGATCTCGCGGCTGGCTTCCCGCGCTTTGCGCTCGGTCTGTTCAAGAAGGTCGTGATCGCCGACACGATCGCGCCGGTTGCCGATGTTGTGTTCGGTCTGAAGACGGGTGATCTGACCACGACCACCGCCTGGCTGGGGACGGTCGCGTACACGCTCCAGATCTACTTCGATTTCTCTGGCTACACCGACATGGCGATCGGCCTCGCCCGCATGTTCGGCTTCCGTTTTCCGGAGAACTTCGCGCGCCCGTACTCATCGTTGTCCATCACGGACTTCTGGCGGCGTTGGCACATGTCGTTGTCCCGGTGGTTCCGCGACTACGTGTACATCGCCCTCGGGGGGAACCGAGACGGATCGGCACGCACCTACCGCAATCTCTACATCGTGTTCTTCCTGACGGGTCTCTGGCACGGCGCCGCCTGGCCGTTCGTACTCTGGGGCCTGTACCACGGCACGCTGCTCGTGATCGAGCGGCGGAGCCCACGATTCCGCGATGCCCACGGGCTCCCGCCGCCCGCGTCTCCCGTGGCGCACCTGTGGATGCGTGCCCGCGCGCTCGCGTTGGTGATGATCGGATGGGTGCTCTTCCGTGCGCCCGATCTCGCCGGCGCGTTCGGCGTGCTCAAGGCGATGTTCGTCCCGAGCGGGTTCGGCCTGGAGCTCACCACCGACGTTGCGCTCACAAAGGAGCGCGTGGTGGTCATCGTTCTGGCGTCGCTCGTCGTGCTGCTCCCGCGCGACTTCGTGATGGGGCGCGTGCTCGACACCGGGCGAGACACGTTCGCACGGTCGGCGCGCCTGGCAGTCACGATCGCGGGCGCACCGTACGCCGCCGTGCTCGTCGCGGCTGGCACGTTCAGCCCCTTCCTCTACTACCAGTTCTGACATGCCCCCGACGCGACGCGACCAAAGGCGAGCCCGACAGCACGCCGGCGTCTTCCGGCTCTTGGCCATCGTCTTCTTCGGAGTGCCCATCGCGCTGTGGGCGGTGGGCGTCCATTCGAACACCGGCGACAAGCGGGCCTTGGCGCCGTTCCCGAGCAGCCTGACCTCGTGGGACGTGATGGACGAGACGGCGGCCTATGTCAACGACCACGTGCCCTTCCGGGGCACAGCGATCCGCCTCCGTGCCGACATCAGCCAAGGCGTGTTCGGTGAGGCGCCGCCAGGTCAGGGTGCGATCCGTGACGACGTGCCGACGCGAAAACCTCCGACGCGGGCCAACCGCGAGTTCGTAGATCTCCCCGAGGTCCCACCCGAACCAGAGATCGCGGGCAGCGCCGATGTGATGGTCGGCACCGACGGGTGGCTCTACCTCAACCGCGAGTTCCTCTCGGAATGCGAGGTCACCGACGAGCAGCGGCAGGCCGTGATCGCGGGCTACGGACGGCTGCAACAAATCCTGGCCACGTCGGGACGCCAGATGTTGTTCACGATCGCGCCGGACAAGTCGACCTCCGAACCGGAGCACCTGCCGACCGACAATCCATTCGCGGAATGCAGCACGGCATCGAAGCGCGCCACGTTCACCGCGCTCCGTGATGCTGCGATCCCGGGATACATCGACATGCGTCGGATCATCGAGCAGCGCGAGAAGGCCGAGGATCGTGCGTACTACTTCCGGAAGGACACCCATTGGAACGGGCTCGCCACGGCTGCGCTGGCGGAGACCATGGTCAAAGCCATCGACCCGACGCTCCTCGAGACCACGACGATCAAGGAAGGCGTGCAGGACTACGAAGGGGACCTCACGACGTTTCTCGGAACGCCGACGGTGGACAAGGGCCTGATCACCGAGGTTGTTCGCCCCGGCGTCACCGTGACCGCCAACCGCGACAATGCGCTCGCCGATGGCGCAACGCTCGAGCTCCACACCGCGACCACGACGAGCGCGCCGCTGTACGACGGGAGCGCCGTGGTGATCGGCGACTCGTTCGCAGGATCATCATTGCTCCAGCTCGATCCGTTCTTCCCGACGCTGCGGTGGATCCACAGCGTCACGGTCTCCGATGCGCCGTTGACGACCGTGGAGAAGATCTCCGAGGCGAAGGTCGTGATCCTGATCTCCATCGAACGTGACCTCCGCCGCGGCGTGCTGTGGACGGATGCGTTCCTCGACAAGCTCGAGGAGGTTCTGCCGGCGTATCAGCCATAGCCGAGGTGTCGGTCTACGATCGATCCCCGCAGCGGGTGGAGGACGATGAGCGGCGAAGCTTGGGAGTACGCGGCTGTCTTCGTCGCCGCGCTTGCCATCTCGCTGGTCCTCACGCCGCTGATGCTGCGTCTCGCAATGCGCTGGGGCGTGCTCGATCAGCCTGGCGAGCACAAGAGTCACGACTCCGCCGTGCCCTACCTCGGCGGCGTCGCGATGGTGACCGGTCTCTCGATCGCGGTCGTCGTGGCCGCGGTCTTGCGACCGCCGGAGAGTGGGGCCGGCGAGCTGGCGGCGATCGTCGGCATCGCGCTCCTGCTCAGCCTGGTCGGTCTCGCTGATGACCTGCGCGGCCTGGGCTTCGCGCCGCGCATCGTCATCGAAGTCGCGGCCGGTGTCGCCGTGTGGGCGGTCAACGCCGGCGTCGAGCTCACCAGAAGCGACGCGGGCGACCTGATCCTCACGGTGGTCTGGGTCGTCGGCATCACGAATGCCTTCAACCTCCTCGACAACATGGATGGCTTGTCGGCTGGCGTCGCCGCGCTCGGCGCAGGCTCGTGCTTCATCATCGCCGTTGCTAACGGGCAGTTCCTGATCGGCGGCCTCAGCGCGGCAACCGCCGGGTGTGCGCTCGGCTTCCTGCGCCACAACTTTCCGCCCGCTCGCATCTACATGGGCGACGCCGGCAGCCTCTACCTCGGTTTCTTGCTCGCGTACCTCGCGATCAAGCTCCGCTTCGACGCGCCGGAAGACATCACGTTCCTTGTGCCGATCCTCGTGCTGGGCGTTCCGATCCTCGACACCACGCTGGTCACGGTCTCGCGCCTGTTGCACCGCCGAAGCCCGCTGCGCGGCGGGAAGGACCACCTCAGTCACCGGCTCGTGAAGCTCGGCCTACCGGTGCGCGGCGCGGTTGGAACCATCTATGTCGCGGCGGCGAGCGTCGGGATCGTCGCCCTGGTCGTGAGCAGGATCGATCGCACGTCCGCGTACGTCCTTGCCGGTCTCGTGGTGGGCATCGCCGCGATCGTGGCGGTCGGCCTCGGCCGGGTTCCTGTGTACGACGAGTCGCCGCGGGCGAGTTCAGGGGCCCGAAAGGGGTCCGGGGTACGCTCTCGGAATGCAGGAGAACGGCGTGCGGGCCGCGGCGCGCCCACTCGCAGCCCGCGCCGGCTCCGCCGAGGGAATTGACCGCGCGCTCACAACATGACGCGGCTCGCTGAGTATCGGGGCACGCACGAGCTCCTGATCAATCTCGTGCTGCGGGAGCTGCGCGGGCGCTTCAAGCGATCCTTGCTGGGTTGGTCGTGGTCCCTCATCAACCCGCTGGCGACCATCCTCATCTTCTGGGTGGTGTTCTCGTCGTTCCTGAAGGTGCAGCCCCCGACCGGTGATCCCAGCGGATTGAAGAGCTTCGTGCTGTTCCTGGTGTGCGGGCTGCTGCCGTACCGCTTCCTTGCCGACTCGATGGGTAGCTCGGTCGAGTCGCTCATCGCCAATGCGAACCTCGTCAAGAAGGTGTACTTCCCGCGCGAGCTCCTTGTCGTGGCCACGATCGGTTCGCTCGTCGTCACCTTCCTGATCGAGCTCGGTGTGTTCTGCATCGTGCTGGTCGCGTTCGGGAACATGGTGCTTCCATGGATCCCGATGCTGTTGGTGCTCGTGGTCATCGAGACATGCCTGGCACTCGGCATCGCCTTGGTCCTCGCGCCGCTCAACGTGTATCTCCGCGATGTGAAGCACTTCATCGGCATCGCACTCCAGCTGCTGTTCTACTCGGCACCGATCGTGTATCCGATCACGCTCGTGCCAAAGCACGCCGACATCCTCGGAGTCGACATTGCCTTGCGTGATGTCTATGAGTTGAACCCGCTGGTGGCGATGATCGACTGCTTCCGTGCCGTGCTCTACGACCTGAAGTTCCCCGAGACGGGTGACCTCCTCTACCTCACCGGATGGGCAGTCGGGTTGATCATCTTCGGTCATTGGGTGTTCGGTCGCCTCGATCGAAGGTTGGCGGAGGAAGTGTGAGCGCGGCGATCGTCATCGACGATGTCTCGAAGAAGTACCGCCTGTATCACGAACGCAACCAGGCGCTGAAGGCGGCGATCCTCCGGCGCCGTCGCGCTCGTTACGAAGAGTTCTGGGCGTTGCGCGAAGTGTCGTTCGAGATCGAAAAGGGGAGCACGTTCGGTCTCATCGGTGAGAACGGTTCGGGCAAGAGCACGCTGCTGAAGTGCATCGCTAACATCCTGCGTCCCGACGGCGGATCCATCGCGGTGGAAGGCAAGCTGTCGGCGCTGCTCGAGCTCGGTGCAGGCTTCCATCCCGAGCTCAGCGGTCGCGAGAACATCTTCCTGAACGGCGCGATCCTCGGGCTGTCGAAGAAGCAGATCACTGCTCGCTTCGACGAGATCGTCGACTTTGCCGGGCTCGAGCAATTCGTCGACAGCCCGGTGAAGAACTACTCGTCGGGGATGTACGTTCGCCTCGGCTTCTCAGTCGCAATCAATGTCGACCCTGACATCCTTCTCATCGACGAGATCCTTGCGGTTGGCGACGCCGAGTTCCAAGCCAAGTGTTCGAAGAAGTTCGCCGAGTTGCGTGCCTCGGGGAAGACGATCGTGATCGTGTCGCACGCGATCGAGTCGATCCGCGAGTTCTGCGACCACGCGGCGCTGCTCGACCACGGGAAGATCCGATCGATCGGTCCGTCGAGTGGAGTCATCAACGACTACCTGAAGGGCGTGCACCTCAAGAGCCGCAGCGCCGAGGATGCACGGCGGGGGACCGGTGAGATCCAGATCGAGCGCGTGGTGCTCCTCGACGCCGATGAGAGACGGACCACCCGGACCCGCACAGGGGAAGCAGTGACCCTCCGCCTCATGTTCTCCGCGAGTCAGCCGATCGAGCGTCCCGTCTTCGGGTTCGGCATCGCGCGGATCGACGGGGTAGGTGTCACGGGTCCCAACACTCAGGACTACGACATGATCCCCGACAAGGTCGAGGGGCATGGGCACGTCGACTACCACGTCCCGAGCCTCCCGCTGTTGCCGGGGACGTATGACGTGAACGCGTCCATCAATACCATCGACCTCACGAGCCAGTACGACGGTCGCGTTGGTGCGCTGCGCTTCGATGTCGAGCCGGGAGGCACGCCGGGTGAACGACTCGGATTGATCTCGTTCCGCGGCTCATGGGAGATCGCCGACAACGAGCAACCTTCGTGAGCAGTGCGAGCAAGGTCGACACTCGCCCGATACGGGGGGGTGTCGTCTCGGTCGTGATCGTCGGCGGTAACGATGTCGACGCCGCGCTCGATGCAGTTGGTCGCGTGACGACGCTGGATTGGCCACGCGATCTGCTCGACGTCGTGATCACCGGTCCGAGTCGCGACATCGCATCCGAAGCAAAGAGACGCGGGCTCGACGTTCGAGCCGTCGACGTGTCGACCGACGTATCACTCGCTGCGGCGCGGAACCTCGGCGCGCGCACCGCCCGTGGTGAATGGCTGGCATTCCTCGATCGCGACGCGACACCCGACCCGTTGTGGCTCCGCGCGGCGTTGCGATCGATGCGGGCCGACGCCAACGTGGCCGCGGTTGCGAGCAAGGTGCTCGACGCCGACGGCACGCTCGCCTTCGTCGACGCGGCGCTGAGCCCGACCGGTGAGCCGGTGCTCGTGCATGCCGGTGAGGCCGATACCGGCGTCTACGACGAGGCCGCGCCGGTGCTGTTCTCGTCACCGTGGGCCCTGGTGCTGGAGACCAAGGCGTTCCGCTGGGTGCGCGGCTTCGACCCCGAGCACTGCCGCGGCGTCGAGCACGCCGATCTGGGTTGGCGGCTGTGGTTGGCCGGCCTCGGCGTGCGGTACTGCGGACGCTCCGTCGTGCGCCTCACCCGTTGCAATCGAACGGCACAGAGTGATGACATGGCTCGGGGCGGGGCGGAGATGCTCTACAAGAACCTCGACGAGGCCAACCTCGTCGCCCTCGGAGCCGAGGAGATCGAGCCGCCGCCGTCGCTCGTCGCCGAACGCGCCAGGGTGCAGGCCACGCGACGGGTGCCCGATCTCGAGGTGCTGCCGCTGTCACGGTTGCCCAGCTCGTCTCGTCGCCGCATCCTCGTGGCCACGCCCGACGTGCTCCAGCCCAAGATGGCCGGGCCCGCCATCCGCGCCTATCGAATGGCGCTCGCGCTCTCGGCCGAACACGACGTGGAGCTCGTGAGCACGGTCGGCTGTGACTTCTCGCACCCGTCTTTCCGCGCGTCGCACGTGACGGATCGCCAGCTGCGCGACGCGGTCAACCGGGCCGAGGTCGTCGTGATCCAGGGCCATCTCATCGAACACAGTCCGTGGCTCCGCCGGACCGACAAGGTGCTGGTCGCCGACATCTACGACCCGTTCCACCTCGAAGTGCTCGAGCAGGCTCGCGACCTGGCGCCGAACGATCGCCGGGTCACGACGCGTCTCACGGTCGAGACGCTGAACGAGCAGCTCACCCGGGGCGACTTCTTCCTCTGCGCGAGCGAGAAGCAACGCGACTTCTGGCTCGGTCAGCTCGCGGCAGTGGGTCGCATCAACCCCGCGACCTATGACCAGGATGAGGGCCTCGAATCGCTGATCGCGATCGCGCCGTTCGGTGTTGACGAGGAACCGCCCACCCACACCAAGCCGGTGCTGCGCGACGTGGTGCCGGGGATCGGTGCGGACGACAAGGTCATCCTCTGGGGCGGCGGCGTCTACAACTGGTTCGATCCGCTCACGCTGCTGCGCGCCGTCGACAAGCTCAAGCACCGCCTTCCGAACGTTCGCCTCTATTTCATGGGGATGGCCCACCCGAACCCGCACGTGCCGGCCATGCGGATGGCCTCTCGGGCGCGCGAGCTCGCCGATGAGCTCGACCTCGTCGGCACGCACGTGTTCTTCAACGCCGGGTGGGTCGACTACGACGATCGGCACAACTACCTGCTCGAGGCCGACGTGGGTGTGAGCACACACCTCGACCATGTCGAGACGGCGTTCTCCTTCCGGACCCGCCTCCTCGACTACTTCTGGGCCGCCCTACCGGTGGTCGCGAGTGACGGCGACAGCTTCGGTGACGTGATTCGCCTCCACGGGCTCGGACTCGTGGTCCCGCCCGACGACGTCGATGCGCTCGAGGAAGCGTTGTATGCGCTCCTCGCCGACGACACCCAACGCAGCGCGTGCCAGTCAGCGATCCGGGAGTTCGTCCCCGAGCTGTATTGGAGCAAGGCGCTCGAACCGTTGCTCGAGTTCTGCCGCCATCCGGCCCGCGCCGCCGACCTGAGTGACCCGCGTCAACGGGTGATGGTGGGGGATCCGCTGGCGCAGGCGATGTGGGGTCGCCGCGGATGGAGGCACACGGCCCGGGTAGCCATCGAGCATCTGCGGCGGCTGGAGCTCTCCGATCTCACGCGAAAGATCCGCATGCGGATCCGCACGTGGAGACACCCGACCAGCTCCGGTCCCGGCGGCCGCACCGACACCTTCTGAGGGCTACGACCTCGTCGGTTGCTTGCGGTCGCGGCGACGACTCCGGAGCATCGCGGGGGCGCGCACGAGGAAGGCGCCGAACGCGCGGAGGCGGCGCCCCACGAGCGCACCCCGCGGACGCCGGGCGCGCATGATCCTGCGCACGATGTCACGGCGCGCATACGAGCCCGTGATGAGAGGGTGGCGAAGCACCGCGCGCCAGGCGTCGCGCGACGCGGCGTGACGAGTGAGCACGAGCAAGCGGTTGCGCTCTTCGTAGTGGAGCTTGAGCGGTGAGCCTTCCACCGTCGTCGCGGCGTGCACGTGGTGCACGATCGATGCCGGCACGTATCGGTACCGCCAGCCGCGCGCGCGCCCGCGCCATGAGTGTTCGAGGTCCTCGTAATACACGAACAGGCGTTGGTCCATTGGACCGACGTCGTCCACGTAGTCGCGGCGCAACACCACGGCGGCGCCGCACCACGCGAACACATCTTCGGGCGTGTCGAAGCGCCCGTCGTCGGGCTCGAGGTAACCGCGATCGGCACCATGCTTGTCGTCGGTGAGCACCGATCCGACGTTGTTGATCACGTCGACGACCGGACCCGCGAGCGGGATCGTGTGCCACATGGGTGTGCGCCCGATGGAGAGCTCGATGAGGTCTGGACCGCAGGACGCGGTCGCATTGACGGGGCGCACCGCACTGAGCTGGAGAGCGGCCTCGTTCCCTTCGGGGAGCCAGAGCCGCGCGCTCGCCGTTGTCCACTGACCGGATCCGTCGGGCTCGAGACCCCAGAAGCCCTCGACGAGCTGGGTCCGCGACCACACTTCGACTCCGTCGACTCGAACCCCGCTGACCATGACGCCGACGTCGCGCCCGTCGTGCCGGACCGTCGGGCTCCGGAGGGAGAGGTCGCGGAAGCGACCCGCGAGCAGGATCTTCGGACACGCGGCACCGAGCGATGGGTCCGCCTCGAGCGCGTCGACGAGTGGCCGAAGCCAACCAGGATCCACCGTCGCGTCGTTGTTCACAAATGCCACGTACGCGGTCCCGCCGAGGTCGGCGAGACCGAGGTTGCACCCACCGGCGAAGCCGAGATTCTTCGTGCCGCGGATCACCCGCACCTCTGGGAGCTCGCGTTCGACCGCGTCGGCCACGCCGTCACGTGACGCGTTGTCGACGAGCACGACATCGAGGCGATCGGTCGGCCACTCGGTGGCGCGCAGGCCGCGGAGGCACGCGAGCGTGAGATCGCCCCCCTCGTAGTTGACGACGACCGCGCGCACGAGGGGCGCCGGTGGCATCTCCAGGTCTCCTGCGCCTAGGTGAGCTCGGCGACGAGACGGTCGAGAGACTCGCGGTAGTGCGGCAGCAGGGGCACGTTGGCGAGGCGGAGTGCGGCGTTGTCCAAGACCGAGTTCGCCGGGCGCTTCGCCGGGCGCGGCGGGTGAAGGTCGGCCGTCGCGATCGGTTCGACTCGCCCGGGATCCTCGCCTGCCGATTCGAGCACCGAACGCGCGAATTCGAACCAGCTCACGGCGCCCTGGTTCGTCACGTGGAACACGCCGGTGCGACGTTCCGCGACGAGTCTGCGCACCATGGTGGCCGCATCGCCGGCGAACGTCGGATGACCGCGCTGGTCGTCGACGAACTGAAGGCGATCGTGCTCGCCGGCGAGGCGCAGGATCGTCTTCACCATGTTCTGCCCGCGGCGTCCGCAGACCCATGACAGCCTGACCACGAGCGCGTGCTCATGGGCGCTCAGCTCGTGCTCGCCTGCGAGCTTCGACTGCCCGTACACGGACAGCGGGTTGGTCTGGTCCCATTCCGCGTACGGCTCTGTCTTGGTGCCGTCGAACACGTAGTCCGTGGACAAGTAGCAGAGGTGCGCGCCGACCCGTTGCGATGCCTCGGCGACGTGGCGGGTACCCATCGCGTTCACGGCGAACGCGCGGTCGGGATCACCCTCGCACGCATCGACGGCCGTCCACCCGGCGGTGTGCAGGACAGCCTCGGGTCGCGCGGTTGCGATCGCTGCATGCACGGCTTCGCGGTCGGCCACGTCGAGCTGGTCGTGGGAAGCCGCGATCACCTCGTGATCCGCGAACGCCTGCTCCAGCTCGTAGCCGATCTGCCCGGCGGCGCCGGTCACCAGGACGCGCATGCCGTCACGCGTCCCGTTGCTTCAGCGGCTCCCACCACCACCGGTTGTCGCGGTACCAGGTGACCGTTCCCTCGAGCGCCTCCCGGAACTCCCGCTTGGTATCCCATCCCAGCGCTCGGACCTTGTCGGTCGCGATCGAGTAGCGGCGATCGTGCCCGAGGCGGTCATCGACGTACTCGATCATCGAGTCGTCATGGCCCAGGATTCCGAGGATTGCATCGGTGACCTCGCGGTTGGTCACCTCGTTGCCCGCACCGATGTTGTAGATCTCGCCCTCGGATCCGGCGCGGAGCACCCGGTCGATACCCGCGCAGTTGTCCTCGACGTAGCACCAGTCGCGAACGTTCAATCCGTCTCCGTACAACGGCACCCGCTCACCTTCGAGGAGGTTCGTGACGAACAGCGGGATCACCTTCTCCGGGAATTGGTACGGACCGAAGTTGTTCGACGATCGCGTGACCACAACGGGCAGGCCGTAGGTCGAGTGGTACGAGAGCGCGATGACGTCAGAGGCTGCCTTCGATGCCGAATACGGAGAACGTGGGCCCAGGGTGTCGGTCTCGGAGAACGATCCTTCCTCGATGGAGCCGTAGACCTCGTCGGTCGACACGTGCAGGAAACGACCGACGCCGACGCGGCGGGCGATATCGCACATCACGTTCGTACCATCGCAGTTCGTGTGCACGAACTCGTCGGGCGACACGATCGAGCGGTCGACGTGGCTCTCTGCAGCGAAGTGCAGGACCGCGTCGTGCCCGTCTATCGCGCTGCGGACGGCATCGCGATCGGTGATGTCGCCTTTCACGAAAGCGAATCGCGGATCGTCGTCGAGGCCACGCAGGTTGTCGAGGTTCCCGGCGTACGTGAGCGCGTCGAAGACGGTCACCGAATCGTCGGACGACCCCAACACGAATCGGACGTAGTTCGAGCCGATGAAACCGGCGCCGCCCGTCACGAAGAGCTTCATTGCCCGCTCCTGGCGCTTCGCGCCGGGCCGCTCCACTCCAACTCGGCGAACGGCTTGGGGCCGCAGGGTACCTGCGGCGCGGGCGTTCGCCTCATGGGCGTAGACCCCAGTGAGGCCGGAGCCGCGCTTCGAGGTCGGCGCGCCGAGGATTCTGCTGGTCGCGGTCGGACAGCACCGGGTCTTTCACCCCCCAGTCGGCATCGACGGCCGGGTCGTCCCAGGCGACACCAAGCTCGTCGTCGGGGTTGTAGTAGCCGTCGACCAGATAGGTGATCGTCATGTCGCTCAGCGCGGCGAACCCGTGTGCGACACCCGGTGGGATGAACACGCCGCGGTGATCGTGGGATCCGTCATCGCGGGCGCCGAGGTCGATGACGAGCGTGGCACCGTCGGTCGGGGAGCCGACTCGCAGGTCGTGGAGCACGACCCGAGCGCGACCGAATGGCACATACCAGTAGTCGGCTTGGTGGAGGTGGTAGTGCAGGCCGACGACCGAGCCGAGCTGGCGGTCGGCCCGGTTCGCTTGCACCATCTCGCGGCCTTGCGGAAACCACTCGCGTCGGTAGGTCTCGACGAACACGCCGCGCTCGTCACCATGAAGCTTCGGGTCGACGACGTACACACCCGCAACGCTCTCGGACTCAACGACGGTGGCCATCACCGTCTCTTGTCTAGCCGAAATCGGTCGTCGAACCGCGACCGACCCGTGCATTCGCCGCACATACGGTCGTGCCAAGATGCGCGCATGGAGCTCGAATGGGTCGGCGGGTCCGTCGATCTCCGATGTCCGGTGTGTGCCCATACCGAAGATCAGGATCTGCTCGCGCGTGTCGACGTTCCGTGGCGTGACGAACCGGTTGACATCGCAAGGTGCAGCGAGTGTGGCGCGGTGGTGTTGGGGGCGATGTTGCCCCCGTCGATGTACACCGACGCCGACTGGGACTGGTACGTCGAGCAGATCGCGGGTATCGAGGCAATCGCCGACACGCTCGGGCAGACCGGGATGCGCCGCGGTGTGCGGATGCTCGATGTGGGATGCGGATACGGCTTCGCGCTCGACCTCGGCCGCTTCCTGTTCGAATGGGAGGGCGTGGGGCTCGACCCGTCGATCGCCGCAGCGCGTGGACGCCGCGACCTCGATCTCGACATCCGGCCCGGGACGCTCGACGATGCCTTCGAACCCGACGAGCGCTTCGATGTGATCTTCTCGTCGGAGGTCATCGAGCACATCGCCGATCCCCGCGACTTCCTCGCTGCGGTACGCCGTCGGCTTGCACCGAACGGCATCCTCGTGCTCACGACGCCCGACGCAACCGCGGTCACGCCCGAGACGCCGTGGACCACGCTGTACCCGGTCTTGTCGGTCGGTCTGCACGAGTTCCTCGTCGACGCACCCGGGCTCGAGCGCATGCTGCGTGACGCCGGCTTCCACGCGAGGGTCTGGCACGTCGGATTCAGCCTGCGAGCAGTCGCGTCGATCGCGTCCAAGGAGCTCGCCGCGGTCAGGCAGGAGACCCGCGTGGCGCTCGGCGACCTCGCCAGCTACTGCGAGATGCGCTGTGCAGCCGCCGAGCCGGGTTCGGCGCTCGCATTGGGAATGGCGACGCGCCAGCTCAAGTGGATGGTGAGCGCCCACGACTTCGAACGGGCGAGCGCGCATCTTCCCGAGCTCCGGCGGGCGCTGTTCGACCGGTACGCGATCGATCTCGACGATCCGAAGGTGCTCGTAGGTCGAGCCGCGCTCCCGGCGGTGTTGACCGTTATCTTCTACAACCTCGGACTGATTCAGCTGTGGCACGAGCACTCACCTCGGAGAGCGGCCGACTCCTTCGAGGCCGCGGCCTGGGCCGGTCGCGCGCAATGGGATCTCTACGGGCAGTACCAAGATCCAGAGACACCTGCATTCGAAGCGTTGGCCCGGGGTCACTTCGCACTTGCGCTCGCACGGATCGCGCCCGAACACGTCGCGGCGGTGCTCGAAGACCTCGACGAGGGTGTCACGCGCGGCGCCGGCGATGTAGAGATGGCGGCGACGGCGCGCGCTCGCGCCGAGGCGGAGCTGACATCACGCCGGTCGCCCACGCGGCGCGCCTACCGTCGCCTTCGCAGCGCTGCTGGTCGCGTGCGGCGCCGACTCCGTCGCCGCGTGTAGAGGTCGCTACTCGAGGTCGACCTTGGAGTGGTCGCCGAGCATGAGTCGCAGTGCGTGCGGCACCTGGCCCGAGCGCGTGACCTCGACGTGGCGGCCGACGAGTGAGTCGGCGATGCCGGGAACGCCGAGGATCTGGCTCCCTTCGAGCACGACGGAGTGGTCGACCTCAGAGTCGCGGATCTCGCAGTCGGCTCCGATCGAGGTGAACGGTCCGACATAGCTGTTCACGATCTGTGTCCGCTCCCCGATGATCGCCGGACCTTGGATGCGCGAGCCAGTGACTCGCGCGCCGGTGCTGATCACGACCCGGCCTTCGATGCTCGACTCGGCGTCCACCGTTCCGTGGTTCGCCGGCTCGAGGCGTTCGAGCAGGTAGCGGTTGCTCTCGAGCAGCGGGTCCTTCTTACCGGTGTCGATCCACCACCCTTCGAGTACCTCGTGCACGACGCGATGGCCGGCGTCGAGGAGCCACTGGATCGCGTCGGTGATCTCCAGCTCGCCGCGCCCCGACGGCTTGATCGCGCGCACAGCCTCGTGCACGTGCGTGTCGAAGAGGTACACGCCGACGAGCGCGAGGTCCGACGGTGGATCGGCGGGCTTCTCCACGAGCCGGACGACTTCGCCGGAGCCGTTCACCTCGGCGACGCCGAACTGCCGCGGGTCGTCCACGTGCGCCAGCAAGATCTGCGCGACGGGCACGGCGCTCGACGCCTCGGTGCGCGCAGTCTCGAAGCGCTCGACGAACTGACTGAGCCCTTGCTGAAGCAGGTTGTCGCCGAGGTACATCACGAAGTCGTCGTCACCGAGGAAGTCTCGGGCGATGAGCACGCAGTCGGCGAGACCACGCGGCTCGTCCTGGGGGATGTACGTGACCTTGGCTCCCCACCGGGATCCGTCGCCGACAGCCTCGACGATCTCGTCGGCGGTGTCGCCCACGATGATGCCGAGGTCCGTGATGCCGGCCGCGGTCATGTCCTCGATGCCGTAGAAGAGGATCGGCTTGTTCGCCACCGGCACGAGCTGCTTCGCGCTGGTGTGCGTGATCGGGCGCAGCCGTGTCCCGGCGCCCCCGCAGAGGATCAGTCCCTTCACGGCAAGAAGTATTTCGCTTCTGGGTGGGGGACGATGATGGCCGAGGTCGTCTGCTCGGGTTCGAGCTGGAACTCTTCGGTGAGCTCCACGCCGATGCGTGACAGGTCGAGCAACTCGTCGAGCTTGGTCTGGTCCTCCAGGTCCGGGCACGCCGGGTAGCCCCAGGAGTACCGCGAGCCCCGATACTGCTGGCGGAACAGCCCGGCAATCGTGGGTCCGTCCTCGTCGGCGAAGCCCCACTCGTCACGGATGCGCCAGTGCCAGTACTCGGCGAGCGCCTCGGTCATCTCGACCGACAGGCCGTGCATGAACAGGTATTCCTGGTAGCGATCGGCGGCGAAGAGCTCGCGCTCGCGCTCGGTGGCAGCCGATCCCATCGTGACCACGTGGAACGCGGCGAAGTCGGGGTCCCCCGATTCGACCGGACGGAAGAAGTCGGCGATGCACAGGTGCCGGTCCTTGCGCTGGCGCGGGAACGCGAAACGGAGCCGCTCCGTGCGCCGGTCGGTGTCGGTCCACACCACGAGGTCGTTGCCGTCGGAGTTCACCGGGAAGTAGCCCCAGACGACCGCGGGCACGAGGGTGCCCTCTGCCTGTGCCTTGGCCAGCTCTTCGCGCAAGCGTGGCCGGAGGCGCGCCTTGAAATCGTCGTCGTTCTCGGAGAGCTTCTTGTCTGGGCGGAACTGCCACTGGTTGCGGAAGAGCGCGGTCTCGTTGATGTACGCGGCGATCTCCTCGAGCGCGATCCCCTTGGCGATCCGAGCGCCGATGAACGGAGGCGCGAACACCGGCACGTCGGTGGCCACGTCGGAGCGGCCGACGACAACGTCGGTGTCGTCCTCCTCGCCGAGTTGGCGTCGAGAGGGAGTGTCTCGTCCGATCGGCTCGCGTCCGAACGCGGGGTCGAGCCCGCCGCTGCGCTTGCCCTCCATCAGCGCGTCCATGGTCCGCAGCCCTTCGAACGCGTCCTTGCCGTAGAACAGCCGGCCCTCGTAGATCTCTCGCAGGTCGCGCTCGACATAGCTGCGCGTGAGCGCCGCTCCGCCGAGCATCACGGGTGTCTCGCTCAGACCGAGTGAGTTCATCTCCTCGAGGCTCTCGCGCATGATCAGCGTGCTCTTCACGAGGAGCCCGCTCATCCCGACCGCGTCGGCCTCGACCTCCTTGGCCTTGTCGACGAACGCCTGGAGCGGCGCCTTGATGCCGATGTTGTGCACGTCGTAGCCGTTGTTGGTGAGGATGATGTCGACGAGGTTCTTGCCGATGTCGTGCACGTCGCCCTTCACGGTGCCGATCACCAGCGTGCCTTTGCCGCCCGCGTCCGCCTTCTCCATGTGCGGCTCGAGATGTGCGACCGCGGCCTTCATGGTCTCCGCGCTCTGGAGCACGAACGGAAGCTGCATCTCGCCGGACGCGAAGAGCTCGCCGACGACCTTCATGCCGTCGAGCAGCACGTCGTTCACGATCGCGAGCGCGGGGAGGGAAGTGAGCTGCTCGTCGAGGTCGATCTCGAGCCCATCGCGCTCGCCGTCGATGATGCGGTGCTTGAGGCGCTCACCCACCGGCCATCCCGACCGGTCCTCGCGTTCGACGGCGTCGGCCGTCACGTCGGCGAACGCGGCCATGAGCTGGTGGAGCGGGTCGTAGTCGGGTCGTCGGCGGTCGTACACGAGGTCGAGTGTCATCTCACGCACGCCATCGGGGATCTTGTGCATCGGCATGATGCGCGCCGCGTGGACGATCGCGGAGTCGAGCCCGGCTTCGACGCATTCGTGGAGGAACACGCTGTTGATCACGTGACGAAGCGCGGGCTTCAGACCGAAGCTCACGTTCGACACCCCGAGGATCGTGGAGACGCCGGGGAGCTCGGTCTTGATGCGGCGGATCGCTTCGATGGTCTCCATGGCGTCGCGCCGAAGGTCCTCTTGACCGGAACCGAGCGGGAACGTCAGGCAGTCGAAGATGAGGTCCGTTGCGTCGAGTCCGTACTCGTCGACGGCAAGGTCGTGGATGCGCTTGCAGACCCGCAGCTTCCAGTCCACCGTCCGCGCTTGGCCCTCCTCGTCGATCGCGAGGCAGATCACGGCCGCGCCGTACTCGCGCGCGAGGTTGAACACCTTGTCGAGGCGCGAGCCGGGGCCCTCGCCGTCTTCGAGGTTCGCGGAGTTGAGCAGAGCCTTGCCGCCGGAGTGCTGGAGGCCCGCCTCCATGACGGGTGCCTCGGTCGAGTCGAACACGAGTGGCAGCGAAGCCTGTGTGGCAAAGCGGGACGCGAGCTCGTGCATGTCGGCCACGCCGTCGCGCGCGACGTAGTCGACGCATACGTCGAGGATGTGCGCCCCCTCCTTGACCTGATCACGCGCCATCTGCACACAGGTGTCCCAGTCGGCCTCGAGCATCGCGTCGCGGAACTTCTTCGAGCCGTTGGCGTTCGTTCGCTCACCCACGATCAGGATCGAGGTGTCCTGTGCGAACGGGACATGCGTGTACACCGACGACGCGCCCGGCTCGTGGTCGGGGTGTCGCTCGGTCGGAGTTCGTCCCCCGACGCGGTCGACCACCTGACGTAGGTGCTCGGGCGTCGTGCCGCAACATCCGCCGACGATGTTCACGCCGAGCTCGCTCGTGAAGCGGTCGTGCGCGTCAGCGAGCTCTTCCGGCGTGAGGTCGTAGTGCGTGCGACCGTCGACGATCGACGGGAGTCCGGCGTTGGGCAGGCACGAGAGGAATGGGCGCGCGTGCTGCGAGAGATAGCGCATGTGCTCGACCATCTCGCCGGGACCGGTGGCGCAGTTGAGACCGATCACGTCGGGCCGCAGTGCGTCGAGCGCCGTGAGCGCGGCACCGATCTCGGAGCCGATGAGGAGCCGGCCGGTCGTCTCGACCGTGACCTGCACGATGACCGGCACCTGGCGTCCGGCCGCGGCCATCGCTCGCCGGGCCGCGACGATCGCCGCCTTGCCCTGCAGCAGGTCCTGCACCGTCTCGATGATGAGAACGTCGACGCCGCCTTCGATGAGCGCGGCCATCTGCGGCAGGTACGCGTCGCGCAGCTCGGGGAACGTGACGTGCCCGAGTGACGGGAGCTTTGTGCCTGGCCCGACCGATCCCACCACCCACCGCGGCCGGTCGGGGGTCGCGAAGTCGGCGGCGACTTCCTTGGCGAGCTGTGCCGCCACGACGTTGATCTCGTGGGTCTTGTCGGAGATCTGGTACTCGTCGAGGACGACGGGGAACGCGCCGAAGGTCGCGGTCTCCACGGCGTCCACACCGACCTCGAAGAACGAGGCGTGCATCTCACGGACCAGATCGGGCCGAGTGAGCACGAGGTGCTCGTTGCATCCTTCGAGCGACGGTCCGCCGAAGTCGGCTGCGTCGAGCTCGTGACCCTGCATCCAGGTGCCGAATGCACCGTCGAACACGAGCACGCGCTCACGCAGGTGCTCAAGGAAGTCGGGCATATCGGAGCAATGGTACTGGAGGGTGGACGCGTTCTCTGTGGTCGATTGTTCGTAGACTCCGCAGCGATGATCACCTTCAGCACGACGAATCAGACCGCGGCGCGGGTACGAGCCGATCTCCTCGTTGTCCCGTTCTTCGCTGAGCGCGAGGCCGGTCCTGGAGCCGACGTCGTCGACGCGGCCCTCGGAGGCGCGTTGGATGCGTTCCTCGAAGACGCCGGCTACAGCGGCAAGGTCGGCGAAACCCTGACCGTCCCGCTGTCGGCTCGCTCGAGCGCGAAGGCCGCGGTGCTCGTCGGCCTCGGGCCGCGCACCGAGATCACCCCGGCGGTGCTGCGCCGGGCCGGCGCTGCGCTCGCTCGCCGCGCCTCCAAGGCCACCTCGGTCGCGACCACGCTCGCTGCCGCGGCCGGCGACCTCGAGCCCGAGGTCGCCGCGGGTGCCGTTGCCGAAGGCGTGTCGTTGGGCTCGTACCGCTTCCTCGAGTACAAGTCCGACGGCGAAGCGTCGCGGCTGCGCCGCGTGGTGCTCGTGGGTGTGGGGGGAGCGAAGGTGGACACCGCGTTGAAGCAAGCGCGGGTGATCACCGACGCAGTGAGCTGGGCTCGCGACATGATCAACGAGCCTGCCGGCGCGAAGTCACCCACCGACTTCGCTGCGGCGGCGCGCCGGCTGCTCACCGGGAAGGGCGTGCGCGTCACCGTGCTCACCGAGGCGCAGATGCGTGCGCAGCGGATGGGCGGCGTACTCGGCGTCGGACAGGGCTCGGAACGACCGCCTCGCTTCGTGAAGGTCGTCTACGAACCCACGGGCGCGAAGGCGCGAGGCACGTTGGCGCTGGTCGGCAAGGGCGTCACCTTCGACTCCGGGGGCCTCTCGATCAAGACGTCAGGCGGCATGGAAACCATGAAGACCGACATGTCCGGGGCAGCTGCCGTGCTCGCCGCGATGTCGACCCTGCGAGCGCTCGGCGTGCGCAACCGGGTCATCGCCTATGCGCCGATGGTCGAGAACATGCCGAGTGGCAATGCCATCCGACCGGGCGACGTGCTCAAGATCCGCAACGGCAAGACCGTCGAGGTGCTCAACACCGACGCCGAGGGCCGGCTCATCCTGGCCGACGCGCTCGCACTCGCCGCGTCCGACAAGGTCGACGCGATGGTCGACGTGGCCACCCTCACCGGCGCGTGCGTCGTGGCGCTCGGGGAGAAGGTTGCCGGGTTGATGGGGAACCACGACGAGTGGGCGGACCAGGTGCGCGCCGCGTCCGAGCGCGCCGGTGAGGCGATGTGGCCATTGCCGCTCCCCGACGAATATCGCAAGCTGCTCGAATCCGAGGTTGCCGACCTGCGCAACATCGGTACGAGCGGCATGGGCGGCGCGCTCACCGCAGGTCTCTTCCTCGAAGCGTTCGTCGATGACGTGCCCTGGGTCCACCTCGACATCGCCGGCCCCGCCCGAGCAGCCAGTGACGACGGCGAGCTCACCAAGGGTGGCACCGGCTTCGCAGTCAGAACCCTCGTAGAGGTAGCTCGCACCTTCGAGCTTCCTACCCCAAAGCCCAAGAAAAAGGCGACGAAGAAGGCAGCGACGAAGAAAAAGACAGCATCGAAACGAACGCGCCCAAAGAAAACCGCGAAGTCAAGGACGAGCCGCTAGGTCTTGACCCTCTCGAACAGGTTGTTTGAGCGCCGCCTCCGGCGGCGCATGCAAACAACCACTAGGTGTGCGGCTGGCAGAGGTCGTCGTACTCGGCGATGGTGATGGGGTCGGCGTTCTCGCCGCAGGTGGGGCAGGCCGGGTCGCGGCGCACCTTGAACGTGCGGAAGCTCGTCTCGAGCGCGTCGTACGCGAGCAGCCGGCCGATGAGCGGGTCGCCGAGATCGAGGAGCAGCTTGATCGCCTCGAGCGCCTGGAGTGACCCGACGATGCCGGGCAGCACGCCGAGCACACCGGCTTCGGCGCAGCTCGGCGCGAGCTCGGCCGGCGGTGGCTCGGGGAGCATGCAGCGGTAGCACGGTCCCTCGTACGGCTTGAACACCGTGACCTGACCCTCGAAGCGGAAGATCGAGCCGTGCACGACCGGGATCCGCTCGATGAGCGACGCGTCGTTGAGCAAGTAGCGCGTCGGGAAGTTGTCGGTGCCGTCGACGATCACGTCGTAGCCGCTGATGATCTCGAGCACGTTGTCGGCGCCGAACCGCACGTCGTACGTGACGACGTCGACGTCGGGGTTGAGCTGCGTGAGCGTCTTTTTCGCGGAGTCGACCTTGCGCTCACCGATGCGATCCATGTTGTGGAGGATCTGGCGCTGGAGGTTCGATTCGTCGACGACGTCCATGTCGACGATGCCGAGCGTGCCGACACCCGCAGCCGCGAGGTACAGCGCGGCGGGAGAGCCGAGCCCCCCTGCGCCGAGGAGCAGCACGCGCGATTCGAGCAGCTTCTGCTGACCGGCCTCGCCGACCTCAGGAAGGAGGAGGTGACGGGCGTAGCGGTTGCGCTGCTCGGGGTTCAGGACCGCAGGCGTGATCCACGGGCGACCCTCGTTCTTCCAGCGACCGAAGCCACCGGCCATGGAGACCACGTTGGTGTACCCGAGCTCCTGGAGCGTGTCGGCACCGAAGGCCGTGCGGATGCCGCTCGCGCAGAACAGCACGATCGGCTCGTCCTTGTCGGTGACCGTGTTCTCGATCTTGCTCTCGAGGTGGCCGCGCGGGAGGAAGACCGAGCCCGGGATCGTGCCTTGCTCGTACTCGTCGAGCTCTCGGATGTCGATGAAGGTCGCGTCGCCGAGCGTCGACTCCGCGTCGACGGGGTCGACCTCGCGAATTCGCTGCTTCGTGGCTGCGAGAAGCTCTCGGAAGCCGGCCATCGACCGGGCCTTTCGTTCGTCCAGACGAGGGGATCGTAGGATCTTCGGACAGAAATCCTACCCTACGGGTCAGTTATTCCCAACACCTCTCAGGAGAGCACATTCCTTGATGTCACGCCGACGAGTCTCGCTGCTCGCTTTCTCCCTGTCGTGTGCGCTCGTCATCAGCGGCCTCGTGGCGCCAGCTGGTGCGACGGCGCGCGCGGGGGGTGGCGAGAAGTCCGTGACGCTGTTCCCGGTGTCCGTGCGCGAGACGAGTGAGGGATCCGTCGGTGGCGCGCATCCCGTCACGATCCACCTGCGCGAGGGTGGTGGCGACACGTTCCGCGTCGGCTTCACCGAGGACGAGGTCGCAGGCACCGGCGACCAGTGGCGCGCCGCTGGATGGAACGCGGCAACGGTCGCAACGCTGCTGACGGGCTCCCCACTCGGTGGGAACGAGATCACGTTCGACCTCAACGGGCGCATCGACGGCCCGAGTGCCGGCGCGCTCATGACCATCGGGGTTCTCTCGCTGCTGCGCGGCGACAAGATCAAGAAGAACATCACCATGACCGGGACGATCAACCCGGATGGAACGGTCGGGCCTGTCGGCGGGATTCCCTACAAGGTGGATGGCGTCGTCGAGGCGAAGAAGACCCGCATGCTGATCCCGATCGGGCAGCGCAACAGCCCCGACGACACGGGCGCGCCGGTTGACGTCGTCGACCTCGGCCTGGAGAAGGGCGTCCAGGTCAGTGAGGTCGCCGACATCTACGAGGCGTACGAGGAGTTCACCGGCAACGAGCTCCCGCGGCCCCAGGGTGGTGACGTGGAGCTGAGCCCGCGCGCGTACGACGCGCTCGAAGGCTTCGTGAATGACTGGCTTACCGAGTTTGACGGGCAGGCGGGCCTGTTCAACAGCCTCGACCCGTCGATCCAGGAGCTGTTCCTCGACACCATCGTCGCCGATGCGAACGCGGCGCAGCAGCGCGCCGTCTCGCTCTCTCAGCAAGGGCTTCAGGCCGGCGCGTACGTCGACGCGCTCGAAGCCGCCGGCCTCGCCCGCGCGGCCGTGACGGCCGGAAATGCGGTGCAGACGCTGCTGACCGCAGGCGTGGAGGCGTTCAAGAGCGAGATCGTGTCGACGGCCGCGGTGGAGGACAAGGTCGACGCGCTGGTCGAGCAGCTCAAGGCGCAGAAGCCGAAGACGCTCGGTCAGGTGAGCGCGCTCATCGACGGCTACGGGAATGCGTTCGACGCGCTCGCCGTCACGTTGTTCGCACAGGACCTCTTTGCGCAAGCTGATGCAGCCCCCACGATCGACGAGGCGCTCGAGCCCGCGCTCACCGGCGCGCTCTTCTATTCGATCGTCGGAACGCAGGTCGACGCGGCGGAGCAGCTGCTCGACCTGGCTCCGGGCGGCGCGCGGTTGAAGAAGGAAGTTGACCCGGAGCAGGCCGCCGACTTCTTCCGTAAGGCCGCCGAGGCGAACTTCCAGGCGTTCGAGACGATCTTCGTCGAGTCGCAAGCCGATGCTTCCGGGATCTCCTCCGACCAGGTTCGTGAGTTCCTGGCCGGCCAG